>NZ_CVTO01000096.1:18707-48867 GCF_900004715.1 Pseudomonas sp. 24 E 13 | reverse complement strand
GCCAAGGCTGCCGCTCCGGCTGCCGCCGCGCCTGTGTTCGCTGCCGGCGACCGCACCGAGAAGCGCGTACCGATGACCCGTGTGCGTGCCACCGTGGCCAAGCGCCTGGTTGAAGCACAATCGAACATGGCGATGCTGACCACGTTCAACGAAGTCGACATGACTGAAGTCATGGCGTTGCGTTCGAAGTACAAGGACCTCTTTGAGAAGTCCCACAACGGCGTGCGCCTGGGCTTCATGTCGTTCTTCGTGAAAGCGGCCACCGAAGCGCTGAAACGCTTCCCGGCAGTCAACGCTTCCATCGATGGCGCCGACATCGTCTACCATGGCTATGCAGACATCGGCGTTGCCGTGTCCAGCGACCGTGGCCTGGTGGTTCCGGTTCTGCGTAACGCCGAGCTGATGAGCCTGGCCGAAATCGAAGGCGGCATCGCCGGCTTCGGCAAGAAAGCCCGTGACGGCAAGCTGACCATCGACGAGATGACCGGCGGTACGTTCACCATCACCAACGGTGGTACCTTCGGTTCGATGATGTCGACGCCGATCGTCAACCCACCGCAAGCCGCGATCCTGGGCATGCACAACATCATCCAGCGTCCAATGGCCATCAACGGGCAGGTCGTGATCCGCCCAATGATGTACCTGGCGCTGTCTTACGATCACCGCCTGATCGATGGTAAAGAAGCCGTGACGTTCTTGGTGACCATCAAGAACCTGCTGGAAGACCCGGCTCGCCTGCTGCTGGATATCTGATTGAAGCAGCCCCAGGTTGCGAGCTACAAGCTGTAGGAAAAAGCAGCTTGGCTTGCAGCTTGGGGCTAGAAGCTTGTCGCAAATAGAGGATCTATTTTCATGACACAGAAATTTGACGTTGTAGTGATTGGTGCAGGCCCTGGCGGCTATGTTGCCGCCATCAAGGCTGCACAACTGGGCCTCTCGACTGCTTGCATCGAAAAATACACCGACAAGGAAGGCAAACTGGCGCTGGGCGGTACCTGCCTGAACGTCGGTTGCATTCCTTCCAAGGCGCTGCTGGACAGCTCCTGGAAATTCCACGAAGCCCAGGATGGTTTCGCGATCCACGGTATCAACCATGCCGGCGTGACCATGGACGTGCCCGCGATGGTCGGCCGTAAAGCCAACATCGTCAAAGGCCTGACTTCCGGCGTTGCCACCTTGTTCAAGGCCAATGGCGTGACTTCCCTGCAAGGCCACGGCAAGCTGCTGGCCGGCAAGAAAGTTGAAATCACCAAGCCGGACGGCTCGGTTGAAGTCATCGAAGCCGAAAACGTGATCCTGGCACCCGGTTCGCGTCCAATCGACATTCCACCGGCTCCAGTCGATCAGAACGTGATCGTCGATTCGACCGGCGCCCTGGAATTCCAGGCCGTGCCTAAGCGCCTGGGTGTGATCGGCGCCGGCGTCATCGGCCTGGAGCTGGGTTCGGTATGGTCCCGCCTGGGTTCGCAAGTGACCGTGCTCGAAGCCCTGGACACCTTCCTGCTGGCCGCCGACACCGCCGTGTCCAAGGAAGCCTACAAGACCCTGACCAAACAGGGTCTGGACATCAAGCTGGGCGCGCGCGTTACCGGTTCCAAGGTCAACGGCGAAGAAGTTGTCGTGACCTATACCGACAAGGAAGGCGAGCAGACCATCACCTTCGACAAGCTGATCGTAGCCGTCGGTCGTCGCCCCGTGACCACCGACCTGCTGGCTTCCGACAGCGGCGTGAGCATCGATGAGCGTGGTTTCATCCACGTTGACGATCATTGCGCAACCACCGTACCGGGCGTTTACGCGATCGGCGACGTGGTTCGTGGCATGATGCTGGCCCACAAGGCTTCCGAAGAAGGCATCATGGTGGTCGAGCGCATCAAGGGTCACAAGACCCAGATGAACTACGACCTGATTCCATCGGTTATCTACACCCACCCGGAAATCGCATGGGTCGGTAAGAACGAACAGCAGTTGAAAGCTGAAGGCGTTGAAGTTAACGTCGGCACCTTCCCGTTCGCCGCTTCTGGCCGTGCCATGGCAGCCAACGACACCGGTGGTTTTGTCAAAGTCATCGCTGATGCCAAGACTGACCGCGTATTGGGCGTCCACGTGATTGGTCCAAGCGCTGCAGAACTGGTTCAGCAAGGCGCTATCGGTATGGAATTCGGCACCAGTGCCGAGGACCTGGGCATGATGGTCTTCTCCCATCCAACCCTGTCCGAAGCGTTGCACGAAGCAGCGTTGGCAGTGAATGGCGGCGCCATCCACATTGCCAACCGCAAGAAGCGCTAAGCGAGATAATAAGAAACCACGGCGGAGTTGCCCGTCGTGAGCCTTGCGCGCAAGACTCACCGCGGAATATCCGCTGGACGCAGCCTTGTGCAGCTTTACGGGCCATAAGCCCCGCAGGTTGCGCAAGCAGCAGTCACAGGTGGTGCGGCACTCATAATGAGCGCAGCGCCGAATGCGCAGTACCTAACGAAGACGGTAAAAAGCATGAATCTTCACGAGTATCAGGGTAAGCAGCTGTTCGCTGAATACGGCCTGCCAGTTTCCAAGGGCTACGCAGTAGACACCCCGGAAGCAGCAGCAGAAGCTTGCGACAAAATCGGCGGCAGCGAGTGGGTTGTCAAAGCCCAGGTCCACGCCGGTGGTCGCGGTAAAGCGGGCGGCGTTAAGCTGGTTCGCAGCAAAGAAGACGCCAAGGCCTTCGCACAGCAGTGGCTGGGCAAGCGTCTGGTGACTTACCAGACTGATGCCAATGGCCAGCCAGTCACCAAGATCCTGGTTGAATCGTGCACTGATATCGCTAAAGAGCTGTACCTGGGCGCTGTCGTTGACCGTTCGAGCCGTCGCATCGTGTTCATGGCGTCCACCGAAGGTGGCGTGGACATCGAGAAAATCGCTCACGAAACCCCAGAAAAAATTCTGAAGGCCACTATCGATCCACTGGTTGGCGCTCAGCCATTCCAGGGTCGCGAGCTGGCTTTCCAGCTGGGTCTGGAAGGCAAGCAAGTTGCCCAGTTCGCCAAGATCTTCGTCGGTCTGGCCAAACTGTTCCAGGATCACGATCTGGCCCTGCTGGAAGTGAACCCGCTGGTGATCAAGGCTGACGGCGATCTGCACTGCCTCGACGCCAAGATCAACATCGACGCCAACGCCATGTACCGTCAGCCAAAGCTGAAGACTTTCCACGATCCGTCGCAAGACGATCCGCGCGAAGCGCACGCTGCCAAGTTCGAACTGAACTACGTAGCGCTGGAAGGTAACATCGGCTGCATGGTCAACGGTGCCGGTCTGGCCATGGGTACCATGGACATCGTCAACCTGCATGGCGGCAAGCCAGCCAACTTCCTCGACGTAGGCGGTGGCGCTACCAAGGAACGCGTAACCGAAGCGTTCAAGATCATCCTGTCCGACTCCAACGTCGCAGCAGTACTGGTCAACATCTTCGGCGGCATCGTTCGTTGCGACATGATTGCCGAAGGCATCATCGGTGCAGTGAAAGAAGTCGGCGTTAAAATCCCGGTTGTTGTTCGCCTTGAAGGTAACAACGCTGAACTGGGCGCTAAAGTACTGGCAGAAAGCGGTTTGAACATCATCGCGGCTACCAGCCTGACCGACGCTGCTCAACAAGTTGTCAAAGCTGCGGAGGGCAAGTAATGAGCGTCCTGATCAATAAAGACACCAAAGTTATCTGCCAGGGTATTACCGGTTCGCAAGGTAGTTTCCACACCCAGCAAGCCATCGAGTACGGCACCCAGATGGTTGGCGGCGTAACGCCGGGCAAAGGCGGCACCGAGCACCTGGGCCTGCCAGTGTTCAACACCGTGAAAGAAGCAGTAGAAGCCACTGGCGCCACCGCCAGCGTGATCTACGTTCCAGCTCCTTTCTGCAAGGACTCGATCCTGGAAGCGGCCTTCGGCGGCATCAAGCTGATCGTGTGCATCACCGAAGGCATTCCTACCCTGGACATGCTGGACGCCAAGGTTAAGTGCGACGAACTGGGTATTACCCTGATCGGCCCTAACTGCCCAGGCGTGATCACCCCAGGCGAATGCAAGATCGGCATCATGCCGGGTCACATTCACTTGCCAGGTAAAGTCGGTATCGTTTCCCGTTCCGGCACCCTGACCTACGAAGCTGTGAAGCAGACCACTGACGCCGGTTTCGGTCAGTCGACTTGCGTCGGCATCGGCGGTGACCCGATTCCGGGCTCCAACTTCATCGACATCCTGAAGTTGTTCCAGGAAGACCCGAAGACCGAGGCGATCGTGATGATCGGTGAGATCGGCGGTTCGGCTGAAGAAGAAGCTGCTGCCTACATCAAGGCACACGTGACCAAGCCGGTTGTTTCCTACATCGCTGGTGTGACTGCCCCTGCGGGCAAGCGCATGGGCCATGCTGGCGCAATCATCTCCGGCGGCAAAGGCACCGCAGACGAGAAATTCGCTGCGCTGCAAGACGCAGGTGTGAAAACCGTGCGTTCGCTGGCAGACATCGGCAAGGCCTTGGCCGAGCTGACCGGTTGGGCCGTCAAGTAAGCCTCGCGCTTAGCTGACGCTTCACCCCACAAAGGCCACCTTCGGGTGGCCTTTGTGCATTCTGGGCTCAGCAACGTATCTGAGGTTGGTAGAGATCCAAATGTGGGAGGGGGCTTGCCCCCGATTGCGGGGGGTCGGTCATGATGATGTGACTGAACCACCGCTATCGGGGGCAAGCCCCCTCCCACATTTTTTGTGTGTATGGCTAGATTAAGTATGAAAACGCGACATTTGAATGTCGCTTATCGGACAGTACGCCCCGCAACAGTGCGTTTGTCGGTCTAATTCTGTACTCTAGCCGCCTCTTTATGCGCCCGTATCCCAAAAGGAAGCTGCGCGCCAGACCGGTCGGCCCCCATAAGGGCCGGCGGTATTTCCCTCATCCACAGGGAATCCCCCTCTAAATTCCGATTCAGTAGTGTGGTATTTCCTCAAAATGAAAGTGTTGAAAAGCCAGGATATCCTGGCGTTGGGCTTTATGACCTTTGCCCTGTTCGTGGGCGCCGGCAACATCATCTTCCCGCCTATCGTTGGTTTGCAGTCCGGGCCTCACGTGTGGATGGCGGCCCTGGGGTTCCTGATTACGGCTGTCGGCCTGCCGGTCGTCACCGTGATCGCGTTGGCCAAGGTCGGCGGCGGTATGGATGCGTTGAGCAGCCCGATCGGCAAGATCGCCGGTGGCCTGCTGGCGGCTGCGGCGTACCTGGCGGTAGGGCCGCTGTTCGCCACGCCGCGCACGGCCACCGTCTCGTTCGAAGTGGGCCTGGCGCCGCTGACCGGGGAAAGCCCGCTGGCGCTGTTCCTCTACAGTTCGGTGTACTTCCTGGTGGTGTTCTTTGTCTCCCTGTATCCGGGTCGACTGTTGGATACCGTCGGCCGTTTTCTCGCGCCGCTGAAGATCATCGCGTTGGCCATCCTCGGCGTTGCCGCGTTTGCCTTGCCGGCCGGTGAGGTCGGTGTCGCCACGCCGGAATACGTCGCTGCGCCGTTCTCCCAGGGCTTTATCAATGGCTACCTGACCATGGATACCCTCGGCGCGCTGGTATTTGGCATCGTCATTGTCAACGCGATTCGCTCCCGTGGCGTTGAGTCGCCCAAGCTGATCACGCGTTACGCGATCATTGCCGGGCTGATTGCCGGCGTGGGCCTGGCGCTGGTGTATGTCAGCCTGTTCCGTCTGGGTTCGGGCAGCCATGAAGTCGCCGCCGGGGCGGCCAATGGTGCCGCTGTATTGCATGCCTATGTGCAACATACCTTCGGTTCGCTGGGCAGCGGCTTCCTCGCTGTGCTGATCTCCCTGGCGTGCCTGGTGACCGCTGTGGGCCTGACCTGTGCCTGTGCCGAATACTTCAGCAAAGTCCTGCCGCTGTCCTACAAGACCCTGGTGGTGATCCTCGCGCTGTTCTCGTTGTTCGTGTCCAACCTGGGCCTGACCAAGCTGATCGCGTTCTCCATTCCGGTGCTCACTGCGATCTACCCGCCGTGCATCGTGTTGGTGGCTTTGAGCTTCTGTAAAGACTTCTGGCAGGAGCAGGGCCGTATCGTGGGTCCAGTGATGCTGGTGTCCTTTATCTTTGGCTGCATTGATGCACTCAAGGGCGCAGGCCTGGCTGACTGGATGCCGGCGCAGCTGGCTAATTTGCCACTTAGCGAGCAAGGCCTGGCGTGGCTGGTGCCGTCGGTGATGGTGCTGGTTGTGGCGGTGGTGGTTGATCGCATGTTGGGCAAGCGCAGCGAAGCCATCGCGTAATAGCGGTTCAACGCATTACCGAAATGCCCCGTATCAATCGATACGGGGCATTTTTTATGCTTGAGAGGCTACGACCTTCTAAAGTTGAAATACTTAAAAATGTGGGAGGGGGCTGGCCCTAATGCCAGTCAGGTAGGAGCGAGCTTGCTCGCGAAAAACTCACAGCCACCGCGTTCATTCAGAAAGCACGCTTTATCGTTGACGTTTTTCGCGAGCAAGCTCGCTCCTACAGACGGCGAGCAGCAAGCTATCGGGGGCAAGCCCCCTCCCACATTTTGAAAGCATTCAGTTATCCAACACCGTGTAAAAGGACCCACATGTCGTTTGTCCAAACCAATCAAGCCCATCTGCTCGCCGCCCTATGGTTCATTCTGTGCTGGGGCGGCTATACCCGTTACGCCACCTGGAAGGCCCGGGACACGGCCTGCCTGGCCAGCGTATTGCACCTGTATCGCGAAGACTGGATGCGCCGCATGCTGCTGCGCGATAACCGCATCGCCGATGCCAGTGTGATCGGTAACCTGGAGCGTAACGCCTCGTTCTTCGCCTCCAGCACGTTGATTATCCTCGCCGGCATCCTGACCGTGCTGGGTGCCTCGGAGCGAGCCGTGTCATTGTTGGCGGATATCCCCTTGGTACAGCAGGCCTCCCAGGGCATGTCGGAAATCAAGTTGCTGTGCCTGGCGCTGGTGTTTGTCTACGCGTTCTTCACCTTCAGCTGGTGCATGCGCCAATACAACTTCGCCGCCGTGCTGGTGGGCTCGGCACCGATGATTGGTGAGCGGCATGTGTCGGAGCAGGAGCGCAACGCCTTTGCCTTGCGCGCGGCGCGGGTGATTTCGATGGCGGCCAACCAGTTCAACTTCGGCTTGCGGGCGTATTATTTCGGCATGACCATGCTGGCCTGGTTCGTCAGCCCCTGGTTGTTCATGTTGATGAGCAGCGGGGTGGTGCTGGTGCTTTACCGCCGTGAGTTTCACTCCGACGTTTTGCAGGTGATGGTGTATACGCCGACGAATATGCACGCCCCGGACCCGGCAAAAGAGAGCGTGACTTAAAAGCCTGCATAAACAGCAGACAAAGAAAAGCCCGCTCTATAAGCGGGCTATCTTTTACAGCACTACAGCTTTACGCCATGCAATTACTGCTTGGCAGGGTCTGCAGTTGTAGTAGCAGGTGCGGCAGGTGCAGCTTCTTTAGCGGCGGCAGCATTCGATTCAGCCTGAGCTTTGGCAGCTTCAGCGTTTTCTTTTGCAGCGTCGTTCACTTTATCCTGTGCTTTCGCCATGTCTTGCTGAGCTTGCTCAGAATGTGCGGCGGCGTCTTGGGCTTTGTCTTCGGATTTCTTGTCGCAGGCAGCCAGGCCGAGGGCAGCGGCCAGCATCATGGAAATAGCTAATGTGTTGCGCATGGGTGTTTCTCCTTATTGAAGATATCTACTGGCCTTTCGAACTCAAGGGGCCAGCATTAGTTCCTTTTGTTCCACAGATATATAAAGCTTTTTCGCCAGGAACTTTCCAAATTATTACCTATCCTGCTCCCCCACACTAATAAGAATTTAAAAACCATGACCCAGACCCCCTTGTTAGACCGAGCCACCCGCTTTGTTTCGGCGCTTCGCCACTGCCATGTACTGGGGATAGCCGTCCACGCAGCCACGGGGGAGGGCATGACGCTGGTGTTGCCCTATGGCGCGCACATAGTGGGTGATCCCCGCAGCGGCATCATCCACGGTGGTGCGCTGACGTCATTGATGGACACCGCCTGCGGCCTGGCCACGCTGTGCGTACTGCCCGAGTTCGAGGTCTGCCCGACCCTGGATTTGCGCATCGACTATATGCATCCCGCTGAGCCGCATAAGCCGGTGTATGGCTTTGCCCAATGCTACCGGGTAACCACCGATGTGATCTTCACCCGCGGCTTTGCCTACCAGGACGACCAGCAGCAGCCCATTGCCCATGTGGTGGGCACATTCATGCGCATGGGCAAGCATCTCAAGGGCAGCCAGGGAATGGGCGGCGCGATCAAGGGAGAGCAGGCATGAACCATCGATTCAAGACGCATCTGGAGCAAGCACTTGAGCGCGGCGATTACGCGGCACTGCTCGATCTGGTTCCCTACGCAAAGCTGATTGGCGTCGAATGCACACGCTCGGAGGACGAACTGTTGTTTCGCCTGCCGGCCAACAAAGACAATATTGGTAACCCTATATTACCGGCGCTGCACGGCGGGGTAATCGCCGGCTTCATGGAGCTGTCGGCGGCCTTGCACTTGCTGGTATTCACCGGCGCCCCTGGCCTGCCGAAAATCATCGATTTTTCCCTGGATTACCTGCGCGCCGGCCATTTTCGCGACACCTACGCCACCTGCCAGGTGTGCCGCCAGGGCAGGCGTGTCGCCAATGTGGCGGTCACCGCCTGGCAAACTGCCCCCACTGAACCGATTGCCACCGCTCGCGCCCATTTCAAGATCGAGGAATTGCCGCTCTTGAAATCCCGGTCTTAGCCCCCAACTTTGATGACAACCCGCCGCCAACCCTTTCGGGCGCGGCCACTGCCATCCAATTGGAGTTTGATGACCATGAGTGTGGAAACTCAAAAGGAAACCCTGGGCTTCCAGACCGAGGTGAAGCAACTGCTGCACCTCATGATCCATTCGCTGTATTCCAACAAGGAAATTTTCCTTCGCGAATTGATCTCGAACGCCTCTGACGCTGTCGACAAATTACGTTTCGAAGCCCTGTCCAAGCCTGAGTTGCTGGAAGGTGGCGCCGAACTGAAAATCCGTGTGAGCTACGACAAAGACGCCAAGACCGTCACCCTCGAAGACAACGGTATCGGCATGAGCCGTGAGGACGCGATCACCCACCTGGGCACCATCGCCAAATCCGGCACCGCAGATTTCATGAAGAACCTGTCGGGCGACCAGAAAAAAGATTCGCACCTGATCGGCCAATTCGGCGTGGGCTTCTATTCGGCTTTCATCGTCGCCGACAAGGTTGAAGTGTTCAGCCGTCGTGCCGGCCTCGACGCCAGCGAAGGCGTGCACTGGGCGTCCAAAGGTGAGGGCGAGTTTGAAATCGCCACCCTCGACAAGCCTGACCGTGGCACCCGTATCGTGCTGCACCTCAAGGATGGCGAAGACGAATTCGCCGATGGCTGGCGCCTGCGCAACATCATCAAGAAGTACTCCGACCACATCGCCTTGCCGATCGAGCTGCCCAAAGAACAGGCGGCCGGCGAAGGTGAGGAGAAGCCGGCCGAGGAATGGGAAACCGTCAACCGCGCCAGTGCCCTGTGGACCCGTCCGCGTACCGAGATCAAGGACGAGGAATACCAGGAGTTCTACAAGCACATCGGTCACGACTACGAAAACCCGCTGAGCTGGAGCCACAACAAGGTCGAAGGCAAGCTGGAATACAGCTCGCTGCTCTACGTGCCGGCGCGTGCGCCGTTTGACCTGTACCAGCGCGAAGCGCCGAAGGGCCTGAAGCTTTACGTACAGCGTGTGTTCGTGATGGACCAGGCAGAATCGTTCCTGCCGCTGTACCTGCGCTTTATCAAGGGTGTGGTCGACTCCAACGACCTGTCGCTGAACGTGTCGCGGGAGATCCTGCAGAAAGACCCGATCATCGATTCCATGAAGTCGGCGCTGACCAAGCGCGTACTCGACATGCTGGAAAAACTGGCGAAGAACGAGCCTGAAAAATACCAGGGCTTCTGGAAAAACTTCGGCCAGGTCATGAAAGAAGGCCCGGCGGAAGATTTTGCCAACAAGGAAAAAATTGCCGGCCTGCTGCGTTTTGCTTCCACTCAAGGTGAAGACGGCGAACAGGTTGTGTCGCTGGCCGACTACCTGGCACGCGCCAAGGAAGGTCAGGACAAGATCTACTACCTCACCGGCGAAACCTACGCTCAGGTCAAGAACAGCCCGCACCTGGAAGTCTTCCGCAAGAAAGGCATCGAGGTCCTGCTGCTGACCGACCGTATCGATGAGTGGCTGATGAGCTACCTCACCGAGTTCGACGGCAAATCCTTTGTGGACGTGGCACGCGGCGACCTGGACCTGGGTAACCTGGACTCCGAGGAAGACAAGAAAGCCGCCGAGGAAGTCGCCAAGTCCAAGGAAGGCCTGGTTGAGCGGATCAAGGCATCCCTGGGTGAGGCGGTCAGCGAAGTGCGGGTTTCCCATCGCCTGACCGACTCTCCGGCGATCCTGGCCATTGGCGAACAGGACCTGGGCATGCAGATGCGTCAGATCCTTGAAGCCAGCGGCCAGAAGGTGCCGGACTCCAAGCCGATCTTCGAATTCAACCCGGCTCACCCACTGATCGAGAAACTCGACGGTGAGCAGAGCGAGGAGCGTTTTGGCGACCTGTCGCATATCCTCTTTGACCAGGCGGCCCTGGCCGCTGGCGATAGCCTCAAGGACCCGGCCGCTTATGTGCGCCGACTGAACAAGCTGTTGGTTGAACTGTCGGTTTAACACCGTTGTAGAAAAAACCCGCTTCGGCGGGTTTTTTCGTTCAATCCCTCCCAACTGGAGAAAATGATGAGCCAAGTCACAGTACGTTCCGTGGTCTATCAGATTGATGGCCAGTCTTATGAAAGTCGTCTGGCGTTCGATGCCAGCCACCAGGGCCCGCTGCCGGGGCTGCTGATGGCGCCGAACTGGATGGGCGTGAGCGCGGGCGCCGAAGAAATCGCCAAGAGCGTTGCCGGCAAAGGCTACGTGGTGCTGATTGCCGACTTGTATGGGCAAACGGTGCGGCCGACCAATGGCGATGAAGCTGGCGCGGCGATGATGCCGTTGAAAAATGATCGTGCGTTGTTGAACAAGCGTATGCACGCGGCCTTTGAACAACTGCAAGGCCAGACCGAGGCAGCGGTGGATACGTCGAAACTGGCGACCTTCGGTTTCTGCTTCGGTGGCTGCTGCTCCCTGGAATTGGCCCGTACCGGTGCGCCGGTGAAAGCGGCTATCTCGTTCCACGGTACCCTCGACACGCCGAACCCGGCGGATGCGAAGAACATCAAGGGTTCAGTGCTGGTGCTGCATGGCGCCTCCGACCCTCTGGTACCGAAAGAACAACTGCCGGCGTTCGAAGATGAAATGAACGCAGCAGGTGTGGATTGGCAGCTGCTCAGCTACGGTGGCGCCGTGCATTCCTTCACGGACCCCCATGCCAATGTGCCGGGCAAGATGATGTACGACGCCAAGACTGCTGCGCGGGCGTTCCAGTCGATGCACAACTTGCTGGATGAAGTGTTCAAGGGCTGATTCTTCAGCGCCTGTTCGGGCCTCATCGGGGGCAAGCCCCCTCCCACATTTTGGATGTATTCACAATGTGGGAGGGGGCTTGCCCCCGATGGCTATTTCACAGGCAACTCAATTCTTTCTGACTCCCGCTGCACAGTGAGCCGATCCCCAGCCGCCCATCATTGCCGCGCCTGCTCGACCGGAAGTTCGCGTTACTGGCTGAAGGCGCCTTCCGAAAGTGTTGTCTCAATGCTGACTTCGGCCGTGGTCATCAGTTTGTGTACCGGGCACTTGTCGGCGACGCGGTGCAGCTCATCACGCTGAGCGTCGGTGAGCACGCCTTTGAGGGTCAACTTGACGTTGAGCGTGTATTTACCTTTTTGCTCTTCGGCGGCGTCGTGGGTAACTTCTACCGTTACGCCGGTGAGCGGAATGTCTTTCTTCTGTGCGTAGAGCCTGACGGTCAAGGCTTTGCACGACGCCAGCGCGGCATCGAAATAGTCGTGAGGAGAGGGGGCGGAGTCGTCACCGCCCAGGCTCTTGGGCAGGTCGGTAAACAGCTCGTGGTTGTTAATAGCGACGCTGTGACGGAAATTTTCGGCGTTCAGCGTATTGACGGTAACAGGCATGGCGAACCTCACAAGGTTTGGATGACGGTCATGCAGTAATAGAGCATGCCGGCACCTGGGGGTTCCAGGTTTTTGTCCTTGCTGAACCCTGATGCGCGGGGCAGGGTCTACCC
This sequence comes from Pseudomonas sp. 24 E 13, assembly GCF_900004715.1. Classification (NCBI taxonomy): domain Bacteria; kingdom Pseudomonadati; phylum Pseudomonadota; class Gammaproteobacteria; order Pseudomonadales; family Pseudomonadaceae; genus Pseudomonas; species Pseudomonas sp. 24 E 13. The sequence goes on along the minus strand of NZ_CVTO01000096.1, from coordinate 36,575 downwards.
GTATCAGTTCCTATCGAGGTATCACCGTGCTCTGGACCCGTGTGAGTTTTGCCCTGATGCTCGCCGCCAGCAGTCTTGCCGTGCAGGCCCGCGACTATGCCTACAGCGACGCCCACCTGCATTACGTAGACTTTTTCCAGGAAACTGCGGGCATGGACAAGCTGCTCAAGGCCATGACGGAAAATCGCATCGAGCATGTGATGATTTCCGGCATTCCCGTGGCCAAGAAATGGCACGAGGACGAACCCAAGCGCCCGCGCTATTACGCGGGCGACGATGCCGATGCCTACTGGTACAGCGCCACCGATGTGATCGTCGCCGCTGCGGTCAATAAGCTCGCCCCGGAACAGCGCCAGCACTTTCATCCGTTCCTGGCCGGTTTCAATCCCAACGACAAAAACTCTGCCGCCCACATCCAGCGCATGCTCGACCTCAACCCAGGGCTGTGGCAGGGCATTGGCGAAGTGTTTACCCGCCACGACGATCTCACCGCGCTGACCTCGGGTGATACGCCGCGCGCCAACAACGAGGCCATGACGCGCATCTATCACTTGGCGGCGGAGAACGACCTGCCGGTGATGCTGCACTCCAACATCACCTCCAAGCGCGAGCGCAACCCGTTGTACCTGGCCGAAGTCGAGCAGCCGTTGCGCAACCACCCGCACACACGCTTCATCTGGGCCCACGCCGGTACCAGCAAGGAGATTCACCGTCATCAGGTGCAAATGGATTTCCTGCTGCCAACCCTGAGCCGCCTGCTCGAGGCTTACCCCAACCTGTATATCGACCTGTCCTGGAGCGTGCTCACGCCCTACCTGCTGGATGACGTGGGCAAGCCCAGGCCGGAGTGGGTCAAACTGGTGGAGCGCTTCCCTGATCGCTTCATGCTGGGCTCTGACGTGGTAGGGCGTTTCAACAAGCTGGGTAAGGAAATGCGCGGTTTTGACCCTTTCCTCGACGCATTACCTGAAGACGTTGCCCACAAGGTCGCGCGGGATAACTTTCTGGCCATCCTGCCCAAGTCGACCCGCAATGAGGGCGCGCATTGAGGTCGGGTTTTAGTGTTGTGTAATTGAGGTGATCCTATCGCGCATAGGTATCTTCAAAACTGTGTAACACCCAACGCAAACCACGATGCGAAGCGAGCTGCTCTTGATCTTGATCTGCTTTTGATCTTAGGCGCCCCGTTAAACCACGCTGGCCGAACGCAGGCTTGAATCCGTGGGTAACCCGGCAGGACGCCGGGTTAGCCGCCCCGCGCCATGGATGGCGCGTGGCGGCGGCCCACGGATTCAAGCCTGCGTTCGGGCACACCGAGCCGAGGCGAGGTGCCGAGTGGTGGGGCAAGAGCGTTTTGCTTACTTTTGCGCTTTTCAAAAGTGAGTCGCCGTAAGGGCGGAACCCTAAGCAGCCGTTACCGCAGAAACGGATATGTATTCGGTCTGATCCGGCATCCTGGTCGGTCCAGAGGCCGCCATCGGGGGCAAGCCCCCTCCCACATTCGACCGCATTCTCCAGGCCAGCTCGGCCAAATGTGAGAGGCGCGGTGCGCCGGCTCGACTTGCCCCGATGCACGTGACTCGGTCTCATTCAATCGCCCATAAAAAAGCCCCGAACCAGTCGGGGCTTTTCATCGCTCAAGCGCCAGGCCTTACTTACCCTGCCAGCGTTTCAGCACCAGGGTGGCGTTGGTGCCACCAAAGCCGAAGCTGTTGCTCATCACGGTGTCGATTTTCACATCTTCAACGGTCTTGGTCAGGATCGGCATATCGGCGACGACCGGGTCGATCTCGTCGATGTTGGCCGAGCCGGCCATGAAGTTGCCTTCCATCATCAGCAGGCAGTAGATCGCTTCGTGAACGCCGGCGGCGCCCAGGGAGTGACCCGACAGGCTCTTGGTGGAGCTGATTTTCGGCGCGTTGTCACCGAATACCGCACGCACGCCTTCCATCTCCTTGGCATCGCCGACCGGAGTCGAAGTGCCGTGGGTGTTCAGGTAGTCGATCGGGGTATCCACGGTGGACATGGCCATCTGCATGCAACGGATGGCGCCTTCACCGCTTGGCGCAACCATGTCGTAGCCGTCGGACGTCGCGCCGTAGCCAACGATTTCCGCGTAGATCTTCGCGCCACGGGCCAGAGCGTGTTCCAGCTCCTCGACCACCACCATGCCGCCGCCGCCGGCGATGACGAAACCGTCACGCTTGGCGTCGTAGGCACGGGAGGCCTTTTCCGGGGTTTCGTTGTACTGGGTGGACAGCGCGCCCATGGCGTCGAACAGGAACGACTGGCTCCAGTGTTCTTCTTCACCGCCGCCGGCGAATACGATGTCCTGCTTGCCCAACTGGATCTGCTCAACGGCAGTCCCGATGCAATGGGCGCTGGTGGCGCAGGCGGAGGAGATCGAGTAGTTCACACCCTTGATCGCGAACGGCGTGGCCAGGCACGCCGAAACGGTGCTGCCCATGGTCCGCGTTACACGGTACGGGCCAACGCGTTTCACGCCTTTTTCGCGCAGGATGTCCAACGCTTCCATCTGGTTCAGGGTGGATGCGCCGCCGGAGCCGGCGATCAGGCCGGTACGTACGTTCGACACCTGGTCTTCGCTCAGGCCGGAGTCGGCGATTGCGTCTTTCATGGCCAGGTAGGCGTAGGCGGCAGCGTGGCCGACGAAGCGATAGATCTTGCGATCGATCAGTTCTTCGAGGGGCAGGTCAATGGAGCCGGAAACCTGGCTACGCAGACCCATTTCGGCATATTCCGGGTTGAAACGGATGCCAGGGCGACTTGCACGCAGGTTAGCGGTGACGGTCTCTTTGTCATTGCCCAGGCAAGAAACGATGCCCAGACCAGTGATAACGACGCGGCGCATGCGGATAACCCTTAAAAGTTGTCAGTGGAAGTGAATACGCCGACCCGAAGGCCTTCGGCAGTATAGATCTCGCGACCGTCGACAGTCACCGAACCGTCGGCGATGGCCAGGTTCAGCTTGCCCTTGAGGACGCGCTTGATTTGAATGTTGTAGGTGACTTTCTTGGCGGTCGGCAGGACCTGGCCAAAGAACTTCACTTCGCCCGAACCCAGGGCGCGACCGCGGCCCGGCAGGCCTTGCCAGCCCAGGTAGAAGCCGACGAGTTGCCACATGGCATCAAGGCCCAGGCAGCCCGGCATCACCGGATCGCCTTCGAAGTGGCAGGCAAAGAACCACAGATCAGGGGTGATATCCAGCTCGGCGACCAATTCACCTTTGCCGTACTTGCCACCTTCTTCGCTGATATGGGTGATGCGATCCACCATCAGCATGTTCGGGGCGGGCAGTTGCGCGTTACCTGGGCCGAACAGCTCACCGCGACTGCAGCGCAGCAGGTCTTCCCGGGTAAAGGCGTTTTGTTTGGTCATGCGAGCTCCTCAATAATCCCATGCGGCAGGGTAGGGCAAATCTTCCCGAACCGGATGAAGCGTTCATGCCTCATAGCGGCAGCCTACACATAGACTATTGCGTTGTAGTGAAAGTCACAGCGTCAAGGTACTCAATGTACACTTGTTCACTGAAATGTTAAACCGGACCTGTTTATCGGCCCGTTCGGGTGCCTAAGACTGCCGCACTTTCGTCCTCCACGCCAGTCGGAGTTGGCTTAGCCACGACTGCTAGTGCACCCAGCGCTGGAGGATTTGCTGCAAATCCGTGCGTTTGAACGGTTTGGCCAGGTAATCGTTCATTCCGGCTGCAAGACAGGCTTCGCGGTCGCCCTGCAAGGCGTTGGCGGTCAGGGCGATAATCGGTAAATCGGCGCAGCCCGGCAGTCGGCGAATTTGCCGGGTGGCCTCGTAGCCGTCGATCAATGGCAGGCGGCAGTCCATCAGGATCGCGGTAAAGATCAGGCTTTCGGCGCTGCGGATCGCCTCGGCGCCATCGGTGGCCAGGCTGACCTCAAAACCCAGGCTGCGCAGCATGGCTTCGACCACGGTGCGGTTAACCGGGTTGTCTTCCACCAGCAGTATGTGCCGCCCGTCGCCGGCACTGGTCTTGCCCACGGCGTCCGGGGCGATGGCAGGCAGGCTTTGCTGATCGATGGCCAACGGAATTTCCAGGGTGAACACCGAGCCCCGGCCCTCTTCGCTTTGGGCGCGCAGGGTGCCGCCCATGCGTTCGGCCAGGGTGCGGGCGATCGGCAGGCCGAGGCCGGTGCCTCCGTACCGTCTTGAAATGGAGCTGTCGGCCTGCTGGAACGCATCGAACATCAGTTCCAGACGCTCGGCGCAAATGCCGATACCGCTGTCGCGCACGGTGCAGGTGAACCACACCAGTTCATGGTCCAGGGTTTGCCAGTGGGCCTCCACGTGCACGGTACCGTGCTCGGTGAACTTCAAGGCGTTGCCGATCAGGTTCACCAGGATCTGCCGGATACGGGTCGGGTCACCGCACACCCGCAGGGCCTCCATGCCCGAGGGAATCGACAGCTCCAGGGCCAGCTCACGCTGCTGCGCGCTGTGCTGGAACGCTTGGGCGCAACTGCTGATCAGGTCGGCCAGGTTGAAGGCAATATGTTCCAGCTCCAGCGCGGCCCGTTCGATGCGCGAGAAGTCGAGGATGTCGTTGATGACTTTGAGCAGGTGCTCGGTGGACTCGGAGGCCAGCGCCGCGTATTCGGCCTGCTCTTCGGTCATCTCGGTGGTTTCCAGCAGTTGCAGCATGCCCAGCACACCGTTCATCGGCGTGCGCAGCTCATGGCTCATCATCGCCAGGAATTCGGACTTGGCATTGTTCGCCCGCTCGGCTTCCTCGCGGGTCTGGATCAACTGCGCCATGGCCTGCTGCTGTTCGCGGCTGGCCTGATTGAGGCCCGCGGCCAGGTTATTGATGTGCCGTGCCAGGTCGCCCAGTTCGGAGTCGTCGACAATCGGCAGCGGCGTCTTGTAGTCGCCCTGCTGGATGGCCTTCACCGCATGCCCCATGGCGCTGATCGGTTGCGACAGGCTGGCGGCCAGGCGTCGCGCCAGCAGGAAGGTAAACAGCAGGGCGAACAGCGCCAGAATGCCGGCCTTGAACAGGATTTCCTGCTGGCGCTGACTGAACGCGTCATTGGACATACCGACAATCACCCGGCCCAGGTAGTCCGCTCGCGGCGCCTTGGGTTCGTTGAGGTTGTCCTGGAAGAAATCATTGCCCAGCTGGATATGCTGCAGGCGGATCGGCGCCTGGAACACTTTTACCGAGAGTGAACGGTCGTGCTTCTCCGACGGCTGCTCGACGTACACCAGAATGTTCTCGGCGCTGTCCTGGATCTCCAGGAAGCGCACGTGGGGCGTGGCCAGCGTCGCCCGCAGCAAGGCGTCGAGCACATCGTTGTTGCCGGAAATAACGCCGTATTCGGTGGCAGGCGCCAGTTGGTTGGCGATCAACTGGCCGGTGTGGTCCAGCTCCTGGCGCAAGTCCTGAATACGCACGAAGGTAAAGAAGCTGATCAACAGTAAGGTCAGCAGCAGCGCAGGCCCCAGGGTGATGAGTTGGGTGCGGGTGTTGATGTCCCAGCGACGGCGCAAGGTCATGGGCGTTCATCTCCTTCGGCCAGGCGGGCGGCGACGGCAGCTTCGTCGACCTGTTCGATGCCCAGTGAGCGTGCGACTTGCGGGTTGCCTACCACTTTGAAGTGTTGCGGGTACAGCGTGCGCGGCCAGTTGGCCGGCGGGTGGTCGAGCAGGCGATCAAGTACGGCGAGCCAGTCGGACTGGTCGCTGTAGGTGCTGGCCAGGCTGCCTGCCCGGACAAACCCGGCATTGGGCCCTATCAGCGGCAATTGCTGGGCATAGCTGCTCAGTAACAGGTTCTTGGCGGTTTTCGGGTTGTACAGTTGCGGGTCGTCCAGGCCCAGCAGCACGTCACTGTTCTTGAACAGGGTTTGCAGGGTGCGGCTGTCGTTGGTGTTGTCCCAGCGTTGGCGCACGATTTCCAGGCCCAGTGGCGCGGCGTACCGGTCAAGCTCAGGCAGCAGGAATTGGCTGTCGGCGCCGTAAAGCACGCCGATCCGCCGGGCCTGGGGCAGGATGCTGGCGATCAGGCGCAACTGGCGCGCCAGCGGCGGGTCGCTCCACAGCAGGCTGATTCTGGCCGGGCGCGCGCTGCCCAGGCGCTGGTGAGCTTGCAGGCGGCTGATGCGCAGCACCAGGGTCGGTGGCCCCAGGTTATCCTGCAAGCGCCAGTCGAGGCCGGGCAGGTCCAGCAGGATCAGGCGGGTAGTGGCGGGCAACTGGCTCGGCGCCGGCAAATCTGCAAGCAGGGTGAAGGTGACATGGTCTTCGGGGCGCTGCCGGGCGAGGGCCTGGGTAAACCCCTGGACACCGGCACTGTCCTCGGCGGCGGTCAGCAAGATATCGGCGCTCCACACCGGGGGGGTGAACAGCACGCACACCAGCAGCAAGGCGCGCCGCCACAGCCGTGAAACAAGAGGGAGGGTCATCCGTGACTGATCGCCCATGTCAGAACTCTAGCTGCGCGCTGAAATAGAGCACATGGCGATGGTCGTAATTGTTGTCGGGCCAGGTGGTCGGCTGGTTGTCGAGGCGTTGTTGCAGCATGCCGGCCAGCTCCACATTGGTCTTGCCCAGGGCAATACGCTTGGCCACCCGCAGGTCGACCCGTTCGAAGCGATACTCGTTGAGTGCGTCGTCGCCGTAATAGAACAAGGCACTCGACCAGCCGTGGCCCCATTCACGCAACCAGCCGGCCGAGCCGCTGTTGCGTGCGGTCTGCGTCTTGTCCAGCGGGTTGCTGGCGCTCGCATCGACGTAAGCATAGGTCAGGCGCAGGCGGTCGGCGTCGCTGACGCGCCAGTCGAACTGTGATTCGGCACCGGTAAAGCGCGAGCTGTTGGCGTTGCTGGCGATGTATTGATTGTTGCGCAACGGCGAACTGATCATGTCGGTGATTTCGTCGTAGAAGAGCTTCACATCGACATTCAATTCGAGGTCGGCAAAGAAGCCGTTGTAGCCCAGTTCGCGCGAGCGCATCAACTCTTTATCAAGATTGCCGGGGCCGCGTGTCACCACAAAATATTGCCCGGAATTCTGCCCGTAGACCGGCGAGCTGAGGTTGGTGACGCGGTAGCTCCAGTTGACGTTGTTCTCGAACATGTCCGGCGAACGGATCGCCTCGGAGTACACCGCCCGCAGGCCGTGGCGCGGGTTGATCAGGTAGTTGACCGCCACGCGCGGCGTCAGCGAGTTGCCGCTCAAGTGGGTGTCTTCGTACATCGCGCCGCCTTGCAGCAGCCAGTGTTCGCTGGCCCGCCATTCCAGGTGACCGAACAGGCGCCAGGTGGTGTCGTCCAGCGTCCCGTTGAAGTAGGTGTCGGAGTCGGCGCGGTCGTAGCGGTAATTCATCCCGCTGACCAGGCGCAGGCTGTCGGAGAGGCTGAGGGTGTCTTGCAGCTCCACGTCGTAGCGGCTTTCCGTGGCACTTTGGTCGATATCGCCGCACACGCTCTGGTTGGCGCCGTTGCGCCACTGGTCCAGTACCTGGTTGCCCAGCGCCTGTTCAGCAGCGTTGCCGGGCGGGGCGCTGCCCTGGCTGAAGGTATCCATGTGTCGCGCCAGCCGTTCGGCGTAGTTGGGGTTGAGCTGCCACAACCGGGTCAATTCAGGGCTGAACGAGACCTTGGCGTCACAGGCTTTCCAGATCTGCCGACGGTCCCATTGCTGGGCCGACCCCTGGATATACAGGCTGTGTTCGGGGTTGAAGTCGAAGTTCCAGCGCATCGAACCGGCGTAGTCCCTGGCGTTGACGTCGGAATTGGTACCGCCCTCGGTAATCCCGGCGAATACCGGAGTGTAGGTGTAGGGGCGCTGATTGGTCCCCTCCTTGGCATTCAGTTGCCAGTCGATGCTCTGTTGCGCATTCAACGTCTGGCTGACGGCCAGGCTGAAACGGTTGAGGCGGCGGCTGTCGCGGCGGTCGGCGCCGACGGCATCGCGGTCGAAACCATCGTCCTGCTGCCCTGACAGCGACAGGCGCAGATCGCCGGTTTCCCAGCCCACGCCCTGGCTGGCATAGACATCGTTGATCCCGCGTTCACCCCGGATGACCTTTACCCGCGTGCCCTGGCTGTTGGCCGGTGAGCGGGTGAGGATATTGACCACCGCCATCAGCGCATTGGCGCCGTAGCTGACGGTATTGGGGCCACGAAACACCTCGATACGCTCAATGTCTTCCATGGCGACCGGAATATCGCTCCAGTCCACCGTGGCCAGGCCTGCGCGATACACCGAGCGCCCGTCGATCAATACCTGCATGCGCCGTGCATCGCTGGCGCTGGTGCCGTGGTAGTTCACCGCAGCCTGATTGCCGGTGGTGTAGCCGACCATCATCCCGGGCACCAGGCGTAACAGCTCGGCAATGTCACGCGCGCCGCTGGCCTTGATCAATTCGCTGTCGATCACGGTCATGCTGCCGGGAACGGCGGCGGCCGATTGCTTTAGACGGGTGGCGGTCAATACCTGCGGCAGCGGCTGGCTGTCGAGAAACAGGTCGTCTGCCGACGCACTGGCGCTGCACGCAAGCACCAGGGGCAGCATCAATGGCAGGGATGAGCGGAGAGGAGGGCCCGGATACACGGCACGGCCTTGATAATTGCGGATAGCCGCCCATGTTAACTGAGGTCAGGCATTTTGCCAGTCGTGAGACTTGCAATTACTTCACTCAAGTGTGGCATTTTCCGACAGGCGCACGAATTCACACGGGGGCTGGCCGCAAGCGGGTCGCCCCGTATAATGCCGCCATCGCCACTGGTATGGATTAACGGATTGCATATGACTGAACAGCGCCCTATTGCGGTCCTGGGAGGCGGAAGTTTTGGTACCGCCGTGGCTAACCTGCTGGCTGAAAATGGCCACGCGGTACGCCAGTGGATGCGCGATCCCGAGCAGGCCGAGGCCATTCGCGTGCACCGCGAAAACCCGCGTTACCTCAAAGGCATCAAGATTCATCCGGCGGTCGAGCCCGTGACCGATCTGCTGGCAACCCTTGCCGACTGCGACCTGTGCTTTGTCGCGCTGCCCTCCAGCGCCTTGCGCTCGGTGCTGGCGCCCCACGCCGAACGTCTGGCGGGCAAGCTGCTGGTCAGCCTGACCAAGGGCATCGAGGCGCAGACGTTCAAGCTGATGAGCGAAATCCTCGCAGAGATCGCACCCCAGGCGCGCATCGGCGTGCTGTCCGGGCCGAACCTGGCGCGGGAAGTGGCCGAGCATGCGCTGACCGCCACGGTGATCGCCAGTGAGGATGAGGCGCTGTGCGAGCGCGTCCAGGCGGTGCTGCATGGCCGTACCTTTCGTGTCTACGCCAGTGGCGATCGCTTTGGCGTCGAGCTGGGCGGTGCGTTGAAGAACGTCTATGCCATCATCGCCGGCATGGCCGTGGCCCTGGAGATGGGCGAAAACACCAAGAGCATGCTGATTACCCGCGCCCTGGCCGAAATGACCCGTTTCGCCGTGAATCAGGGCGCCAACCCGATGACGTTCCTGGGCCTGGCGGGCGTCGGCGATCTGATCGTCACCTGCTCGTCGCCCAAGAGCCGTAACTATCAAGTCGGTTTCGCGCTGGGCCAGGGGTTGAGCCTTGAAGAGGCGGTGACACGCCTGGGCGAAGTGGCCGAAGGGGTCAACACCCTCAAAGTGCTGAAAGCCAAGGCCCAGGAAGTCGGTGTGTATATGCCGCTGGTGGCCGGGCTGCACGCGATCCTGTTCGAAGGACGCACCTTGAGCCAGGTCATCGAGCTGCTGATGCGCGCCGAGCCGAAAACCGATGTCGACTTTATTTCCACCAGCGGTTTCAACTGAGGAACGCGGCATGAACGATTCCAAAGCAGCCCCCAAGTATGAGTCCATTGTGCTGCGCATCCTGTGGATGCTGGTGTTTGCCCTGGTGTGGCAGGTGGCGCAGTTCCTGCTCGGCGCGTTGGTGATTGTGCAATTGATTTACCGACTGATCTACGGCGCGCCGAACCTGGGCCTGATGAACTTCGGCGACAGCCTCAGCCAGTTCCTGGCGCAGATCGGTCGCTTCGGCAGCTTCCACACCGAGCAAAAACCCTGGCCGTTCGCCGATTGGCCAACCCCGCGTGCACCGGAAGGCGAAGCCGCTCACAGCGTGCCGCCGGCACCGCACCCGGTGCGTGACGAAGAGCCCAAGCTATGAAGCTGTGGATTCTGCGCCACGGTGAAGCCGAGGCACACGCTCGCACCGACCCCGAGCGCAACCTGACCGCGCACGGCAGGGCCGAAGTGTTGCGCAGCGCTGCGCATCTGATCGGCCAGCCGCTCGGCGCCATTATCGCCAGCCCCTATGTGCGTGCGCAGCAGACGGCGCAACTGGTGCGCGAGGCGCTGGGCTTTGAGCCGGACATTCGCACGGTGCCGTGGCTGACGCCGGAGGGCAACCCGCTGCTGGTGCTGGAAAAACTCGACAGCGATGACAACGTGCTGCTGGTCAGCCATCAGCCATTGGTGGGTGGCCTGATCAGCGTTGCGCAGCATGGTCATCAGCGCCAGCCAGAACCGATGCACACCGCCAGCCTGGCGGAATTGGAAGGGGATTTCCCGCTGGCCGGGCTGATGAGCCTGGTCAGCGTGAAAAACCCGTAGGTGATATCGACAGGTTGTGCGCGCGCGCGCTGTTTTGTGGCAGGATTAGGGTCGTAATAAAACCAATAAGGACATCCCTATGAGCCTGTGGCGCACGCAACCGAATATCGAACACCTCAATGCGAGTCAGAAAAACACCATCGGTGAATTGCTGGACATTCGCTTCGAAAGCTTCGACGACCAATCCCTCACCGCCAGCATGGTGGTCGACCACCGTACCCATCAGCCCTACGGCCTGCTGCATGGCGGCGCCTCCGTGGTGCTGGCCGAAAGCGTCGGCTCCATGGCGGCCTACCTGTGCGTCGATGCCAGCAAATTCTATTGCGTGGGCCTGGAGGTCAACGCCAACCACCTGCGCGGCGTGCGCAGCGGGCGAGTAACGGCGGTGGCCAAGGCCATCCACATCGGCCGTACGACCCAAGTGTGGGACATCCGCCTGACCAATGACGAGGGCAAGGCCAGTTGCGTTTCGCGCCTGACCGTGGCCGTGGTGCCGCTGGGCGAGCAGCCACCGGCGCGATAGGCATGGCGTGAGTGTCATCATTCCTGGCGGTTACGGTCATTGCCGTAGGGGCCGGGCATGGTGACAATCGAGGTCTGTTCCTGTAGAGCGAGCCAGTATGTCGCAGCCTGTATTTTTCGCCCACGCCAATGGCTTTCCGTCGGCCACCTACGGCAAATTGTTCGACGCACTGGCCCCGGAGTATGCAGTGGCGCATCTGCCGCAGCACGGCCATGACCCCAGGTTTCCGGTGGACGACAACTGGCAGAACCTTGTGGATGAACTGATCCATCATCTGCAGCAGCAACCGGAGCCGGTATGGGGCGTCGGCCATTCCCTGGGCGGAGTGTTGCATTTGCATGCCGCGATGCGCTGCCCGCAGCTGTACCGTGGCGTGGTGATGCTGGACTCGCCGGTGCTGACCCGCGCGGATCGCTGGGTGATTCGCGCCGCCAAGCGCTTTGGCTTCATCGACCGCCTGACCCCGGCCGGACGCACCCTGGGCCGCCGCGAGGAATTCAGCGACCTGGACGCCGCGCGTGCCTACTTCGCCGGCAAGACCCTGTTTCGCAGTTTCGACCCCGAGTGCTTTGAGGCGTATCTGCAGCATGGCCTGCAGCAAATGGGCGACCGCCTGCGCTTGCGTTTCGACCCGGCGACTGAAATCAGCATCTATCGAGGCGTGCCTCACACCAGCCCCGGCCAGGTGCGCCAGTTGAAAGTGCCACTGGCCGTGGTGCGCGGGCGTCAGAGCCGTGTGGTGATGCGCCATCATGCCAGCGGCGTAGGTCGCCTGCCCATGGGTGAAATGCTCACCATGCCCGGCGGCCATATGTTCCCCCTCGAGCGACCCCAGGACACCGCCATGTTGATCAAACAGCTGTTTTCCCGCTGGCAGGCCCGTGAGCGCAGCTGCGCATGAGTACGCCGGTGGAAGAAGTACGCCTGAGCCTGCCGCATATCGAGTTGGCCGCGCATCTATTTGGACCTGAAGACGGTTTGCCGGTCATTGCCCTGCATGGCTGGCTGGACAACGCCAACAGCTTTGCGCGCCTGGCGCCCAAGCTCCAGGGTTTACGCATTGTTGCGCTGGATATGGCCGGCCACGGGCACTCGGCCCATCGTCCGGCGGGGGCCGGTTATGCCTTGTGGGATTACGTGCACGATGTAGTGCAAGTGGCCGAGCAACTGGGCTGGCAACGTTTTGCATTACTTGGCCATTCCCTGGGCGCCATCGTCTCCCTGGTGCTCGCCGGGGCGTTACCGGAGCGCGTGACGCATCTTGGATTGATCGACGGCGTGATCCCGCCGACCGCCGGCGGCGAGAACGCAGCCGAACGGCTGGGCATGGCCTTGCAGGCGCAACTGAGCCTGCAAGGCAAGCGCAAACCGGTGTATGCCAGCCTGGACCGGGCGGTCGAGGCGCGCATGCATGGCGTGGTCGCGGTCAGCCGCGAAGCCGCAGAACTGCTGGCCCAGCGCGGTTTGATGCCGGTGCCGGGCGGCTATACCTGGCGCAGCGACAGTCGCCTGACCCTGGCATCACCGATGCGCCTGACCGACGAACAAGCCATGGCTTTCGTACGACGAGTGAGTTGCCCTACGCAGTTGGTGGTGGCGGCTGACGGTATGGTGGCGAAACATCCCGAATTGCTTTCACGGCTGCCCTTTACCGTGACGACGCTGCCGGGTGGTCATCATTTGCACCTGAATGACGAGCCCGGTGCGGTTCTTGTTGCAGACTGTTTCAATCGGTTCTTCTCCACGCCTTGACTTGACGCGGTCAACTGCCGAGGCTGGGCGGATTGAAAGGGAGTCAACCATGCACCATCTTCAAACCGCTGCGACCCTCCATGGCCACGGCTCAGTGATCCGATGAGCCTGGGTAAAGGATGTTTACGTGCCGTTGGGCTGTGCTGCTTCAGCCCGCTCGTGTTCGCCGCCGATGTGCCGGGAAGCCAGGACTTGCCGGCCATTGCCCGCCAGGTGGACGCGCAGATCGTCGACTATCGCCCCGCTGAAGACCGCGAACGCATCTACCCCATGGGCGCGATCCGCAAGATCAGCGGCCAATTGCGTTCCGAAGGCCAGGCCACCGCACGCGGTCAAACCACCGCGATCACCTACGAACTTCCTGCCGAACACAGCTCCAGTGCCGCCTTTACCGCCACCCGCGAAGCCCTGCAGGCCAAGGGCGCGCAGCTGCTGTTCTGGTGCCAGGCCCGCGATTGTGGCGAAAGCAGCCTGTGGGCCAACGAAGTGTTCGGCAATGCCAAGCTGGTAGGGGCCGACGGCCAGCAGGAATACCTGCTTTTACGTCTGGCGGCTCCGCAGGACAATACGCTGGTGGCGCTGTACGGCATCACCCGTGGCAATCGCCGCGCCTATCTGCATGTCGAGCAGATGGACGCCGGCACGCCGCTGGGGAGTCTTCTGCCCACCTCGGCAACGCTGTTGCGTGAGTTGAAAAGCACCGGTGAACTGGACTTCCCCGCCCTCGGTGCCGAGCCTGACGACACGTGGCTGACGTTGATCTCCAGGGCGTTGAACCTCGACACCACCTTGCGTGTCAGCCTGTCCGGTCCCAATGCCGAAGCCTGGCGCCAGGGGCTGATCGACAACGGTGTGCGCGCCGCACGCCTGGAAAACAGTCCGGGTGACGCCGAGGGCCTGCACGTGCGTCTGATACGCTAACGTCACTGGGCGAACGGACCCGCGCCGTTCGCCTAAGCTCTCTTCTACCGACTCTTTTCGAGATAACCGATGCTCAATAACGATCGCCTGCTGGTGCAAATCCTGCTGCTGGTGCTGTTTGGTGCCAGCTTCTGGGTCATGGCGCCGTTCTGGTCGGCGCTGTTCTGGGGCGCGGTGCTGGCATTCGCGAGCTGGCCGCTGATGGTACTGCTGACACGCGGGCTGGGCGGTCGCGAATCGCTGGCGGCCGGTATCCTGACGCTGGGCTGGATGTTGCTGGTAGCGCTGCCGCTGGTGTGGCTGGGGTTCAACCTGGCGGACCATGTGCGCGATGCCGTCGTGCTGATCAAGGATATCCAGGTCGATGGCCTGCCCGATGCGCCGAGCTGGCTGGGCTCGATCCCGGTTATCGGCGAGCGGCTGGTGGCGACATGGGACAGCATCGACCAACAGGGCGCGGCGCTGATGCTCAGCATCAAGCCGTACCTCGGCCAGGTCGGCAACTGGTTGCTGGCGCGCAGTGCGCAGATTGGCGGCGGTATCCTCGAACTGACCTTGAGCCTGGTTTTTGTGTTCTTTTTCTACCGCGACGGGCCGCGCCTGGCGATGTTCGTGCATCGGTTGCTCGAACGCCTGATCGGCGACCGTGCCAGTTATTACATCGAACTGGTGGCCGGTACAGTGCAACGGGTGGTCAACGGCGTGATCGGCACGGCTGCGGCCCAGGCGGTGCTGGCGCTGATCGGTTTCCTGATCGCCGGGGTGCCCGGTGCGTTGCTGCTGGGCGGCGTGACGTTCCTGCTCAGCCTGATTCCCATGGGCCCGCCGCTGGTGTGGATCCCGGCCACGGCCTGGCTGGCGTGGAAGGGCGACTACACCTACGCGGTGTTCCTGGGCGTATGGGGCACCTTCATCATCAGCGGTGTCGACAACGTGCTCAAGCCATACCTGATCAGCCGTGGCGGCAACCTGCCGCTGGTGATCGTGTTGCTGGGCGTGTTCGGCGGCTTGATCGCGTTCGGTTTCATCGGCCTGTTTATCGGCCCGACCTTGCTCGCGGTGGCCTACAGCCTGTTGACGGACTGGAGCGCGACCCAGGCCCAGGCGCGGCGCGAAGACAAGCCGCTTTAAGCCCTGGGCAGCCACATCACTGCGGTCAATCCGCCGCCTGGCGTGTCTTCCAGGCTCAGGTGGCCGCCGAGGCGCTCGACCGCTTCCCTGGCGATCGTCATGCCCAGGCCGACGCCGCCGGAATTACGGTTGCGTGAGCCCTCCAGGCGAAAGAACGGTTCGAACACCGCTTCGCGCTTGTCGGCGGCGATGCCGGGGCCATGGTCAATCACCCGGATCACCAGCGCCCCGCGGCTGTCCGCCAGTTCCACACGGGCTGAACCTGCATAGCGCAGGGCATTGTCGATCAGGTTGTTGAGGCACGAACGCAATGCCATGGGCTGCACCTGCAACGGCGCGCAGGTGCCGCCCACGTGCACATCGCTGCCTTGGTCCTGGGCGTTTTCGCTCAGCGATTCCACCAGCGCCTGCACGTCGAGCCAGTGTCGGGTCTCGCTGGTGCGTTGTTCATGCAGATAGCTCAAGGTGGCGTCGAGCATGCCGATCATGTCGTCCAGGTCCTGGCGCATCTGACCTTGCAGCCGCGTATCTTCGATCTGTTCCAGGCGCAGCTTGAGCCGCGACAGCGGCGTGCGCAGGTCATGGGAGACCGCCCCGAGCATGCGCGCGCGCTGGCTGACCTGTTCGCGGATGCGCCTTTGCATCAGGTTGAAGGTCGACGCGGCCTGGCGTGCTTCGCGGGGCCCGGATTCTTCGAGTGGCGGGCTGTCGAGGTCAAGACTCAAACGCTCGGCCGCCGCACTCAGGCGCTGGATCGGCCGGCTCAGCAGCTTGGCGCCGTACCACGCGGCGATAATCAGCGAGATGAATTGAAACGTCAGCGGCACCACCGGGCCACCGAACCAGGGACGGTGAGGCTTGACCAGCGGCTTCATCGAGCCATCCGGCTGCTCGACGAAGGTGCCCTGCGCCGGTGGCGGTGGTGGGCCGTAATGATGGAACCAGAAAAACGCCAGCAGATGCGCGAGCACGATGGCCACCAGCAGCACGCCGAACAGCCGCCCGAACAACGTATTGAAGGTTGCGCGCATCAACCGATATCCCGCGCGTCGAACAGGTAGCCTTCGCCGCGTACGGTCTTGATCAGTTGCGGGGCCTTGGGGTCGTCTCCCAGTTTCTGGCGAAGGCGCGAAACCAGCAGGTCGATGCTGCGGTCAAAGGCTTCGATCGACCGGCCGCGCGCGGCATCCAGCAATTGCTCGCGGCTCAATACGCGGCGCGGGCGTTCGATGAACACCCACAGCAGGCGGAATTCGGCGTTGGACAGTGGCACCACCAGGCCGTTGTCGGCCACCAGTTGGCGCAACACGCTGTTGAGCCGCCAGTTGTCGAAGCGGATATTGGCGCGCTGCTCGGTACGATCATCGCGCACCCGGCGCAGGATGGTCTGGATACGGGCCACCAGTTCGCGCGGTTCGAACGGCTTGGACATATAGTCGTCGGCGCCCAGCTCCAGGCCGATGATCCGGTCGGTCGGTTCGCAGCGGGCGGTGAGCATCAGGATCGGAATGTCCGACTCCGCCCGCAGCCAGCGGCACAGGGTGAGGCCGTCTTCGCCGGGCAGCATCAGGTCGAGCACCACCACATCGAAGGTTTCGCCTTGCATGGCCTGGCGCATCGCCGCGCCGTCGGTCACACCCGTGGCGAGAATATTGAAGCGCGCCAGGTAATCGATCAGCAATTCACGAATCGGCACATCGTCATCGACGATCAGCGCGCGAGTGTTCCAGCGCTTGTCGTCGGCGATCACCGCGCCTGTGTGCGCATCGTTTACCGGGACGGAAGGAGTATGCATAGTGCGATCATCTGCCTGATTGTTACGGTCAGCATAGGCGCCCAGCCCCATGGCTGGAAGTGCTGGACGGTCGGTCATGCGGCGAGGCTAGCGGTGGGGCATGTTGGGGGCATGTCGTGAATGTATCGACTTTGAAACAATGGCCGCAAACCTGGGCCAATCCACGCAGAATCAGTATTTACCGATCATCGGATCCCGCAACAGCGCCGCTTGCGCTACAATCCGCGTCGATTTCGACTTGCCTGAGAGCCCATTCCAATGTCCGTCTGCCAGACTCCTATCATCGTCGCCCTGGACTACCCCACCCGTGACGCCGCACTGAAGCTGGCTGACCAGTTGGACCCCGCGCTTTGCCGGGTCAAGGTCGGCAAGGAGCTGTTCACCAGTTGCGCGGCGGAAATCGTCGGCACCCTGCGTGACAAGGGCTTCGAAGTGTTTCTCGACCTGAAATTCCACGATATCCCCAATACCACCGCCATGGCGGTCAAGGCTGCGGCCGAGATGGGCGTGTGGATGGTCAACGTGCACTGCTCCGGTGGCCTGCGCATGATGAGTGCCTGCCGTGAAGTGCTGGAGCATCGCAGCGGGCCGAAACCGCTGTTGATCGGGGTGACTGTGCTGACCAGTATGGAGCGCGAAGACTTGGCCGGTATCGGCCTGGATATCGAGCCGCAGGAGCAGGTGCTGCGCCTGGCGGCCCTGGCGCAGAAAGCCGGTCTGGACGGCCTGGTGTGTTCGGCGCTGGAAGCCCAGGCGCTCAAGACGGCTCATCCGTCGTTGCAACTGGTCACGCCGGGCATTCGTCCGGCGGGCAGCGCCCAGGATGATCAGCGCCGTATTCTGACGCCGCGCCAGGCGCTGGATGCCGGTTCGGATTATCTGGTGATTGGCCGTCCGATCAGCCAGGCGGCCGATCCGGCAAAGGCGTTGGCGGCGGTCGTTGCTGAAATCGCCTGACCCCAGGCGGGCACTGAAAATGTGGCAGGGGGATTGCCTCCTGACCTGGTCCGGCAGCCTGTAGCTATCTTACTGGTGCTCCACGATCCAATGTGGGAGGGGCGGTGCGACGATTCGACTTGCCCCCGATGGCGGCCTCTGGGCCGACCAGGAT
>NZ_CVTO01000096.1:18355-18654 GCF_900004715.1 Pseudomonas sp. 24 E 13 | reverse complement strand
GAATAAACGCGGTGCCTGTGAGTTTTTCGCGAGCAAGCTCGCTCCTACAAAAAGCCTTGACTGGCATTGGAGCCAGCCCCCTCCCACCGTTGTAAATGGCGTGTGTCAGCTGACCTTCAGCACCAACGGATTATCTGGTGATTGGCCGTCCGATCAGCCAGGCGGCCGATCCGGCTAAGGCGTTGGCGGCGGTCGTTGCTGAAATCGCCTGACCCCAGGCGGGCACTGAAAATGTGGGAGGGGGCTTGCCCCCGATGGCGGCCTCTGGGCCGACCAGGATGTTGGATCAGATCGAGTAC
>NZ_CVTO01000096.1:10119-18305 GCF_900004715.1 Pseudomonas sp. 24 E 13 | reverse complement strand
CTTGAATCCGTGGGCCGCCGCCACGCGCCATCCATGGCGCGGGGCGGCTAACCCGGCGTCCTGCCGGGTTGCCCACGGATTCAAGCCTGCGTTCGGCCAGCGTGGTTTAACGGGGCGCCTAAGATCAAAAGCAGATCAAGAGCGGCTCGCTTCGCATCGTGGTTACGGGTGGGCGCGGCTGCGTTGTGTAGGAGCGAGCTTGCTCGCGAAAAACGTCAACGATAACGCGTGTTTCCTGAATAAACGCGGTGCCTGTGAGTTTTTCGCGAGCAAGCTCGCTCCTACAAAAAGCCTTGACTGGCATTGGGGCCAGCCACCTCCCACAGTTGTAAATGGCGTGTGTCAGCTGACCTTCAGCACCAACTTGCCAAAGTTCTCGCCGTTGAACAGTTTCATCAGCGTTTCCGGGAACGTTTCCAAACCTTCAACGATATCCTCTTTGCTCTTGAGCTTGCCCTGGGCCATCCAGCCGGCCATTTCCTGCCCGGCGGCGGCAAAGTTCGCCGCGTGATCCATCACCACAAAGCCTTCCATCCGTGCGCGGTTGACCAGTAATGACAAGTAGTTGGCGGGGCCTTTGACGGCTTCTTTGTTGTTGTACTGGCTGATGGCGCCGCAAATCACCACTCGCGCTTTCAGCGCCAGGCGACTGAGCACTGCGTCGAGAATCTCGCCGCCAACATTATCGAAATAGACATCCACGCCCTTGGGGCACTCGCGCTTGAGGGCGGCGGGTACGTCTTCGTGTTTGTAGTCGATGGCCGCATCAAAGCCCAGTTCGTCCACCAGGAACTTGCACTTGTCGGCGCCTCCGGCGATGCCCACCACGCGGCAGCCCTTGAGTTTGGCGATCTGTCCGGCAATGCTGCCGACCGCACCGGCGGCGCCGGAAATCACCACGGTCTCCCCTGGCTTGGGCGCGCCGGTGTCCAGCAGCGCGAAGTAGGCGGTCATGCCGGTCATGCCCAGCGCGGACAGGTAGCGGGGCAATGGCGCGAGTTTCGGATCGACCTTGTAGAAGCCGCGTGGCTCGCCGAGGAAGTAATCCTGTACGCCCAAGGCGCCGTTGACGTAGTCGCCGACCGCAAAGTCCGGGTGGTTGGAGGCAATCACCTTGCCCACGCCCAAGGCGCGCATGACGTCGCCAAGGCCCACCGGCGCGATGTAGGACTTGCCCTCATTCATCCAGCCGCGCATGGCGGGGTCGAGGGACAGGTACTCGTTGTGCACCACTATCTGCCCGTCCCGGGGTGTGCCCACCGGGACTTCCTGATAGGTGAAGGTGTCCCGCGTGGCCGCTCCGACCGGGCGTTTGGCAAGCAGGAACTGGCGGTTGGTCTGGGCAGTCATGGCGGCAACTCTTTAGAAATGAAGTACCAGTCATAGACAAGTAACGGCCCGCGAGCAAGGTTGTTCGAGCCACGCGAATGCTTGCCGATAGACAGGGTTGATACTCGTGCCCATGGCCTTATCACCAGAACTCATGCAGCACCCACCGGGCTTCTGATAGTGCTGACGCGACGCTGCCGTCGTTGGCTAGACTCGACCCACGGTTATCAATCCCACAGGACATTCCCCATGAGCATGACATTTTCCGGCCAGGTCGCCCTGGTGACCGGCGCTGCCGCCGGTATTGGGCGCGCCAGCGCGCTGGCGTTTGCCGCCGAAGGCTTGAAAGTGGTGGTGGCTGACCTCGATGTGGCGGGCGGCGAGGGCACTGTGGCGCTGATTCAGCAAGCCGGTGGCCAGGCGTTGTTTGTGCGCTGCAACGTCACCCTGGAAGCGGATGTGCAGCAATTGATGGCGCAGACCGTTGCCGCCTATGGCCGCCTGGACTATGCCTTCAACAATGCCGGGATCGAGATCGAGAAGGGCAAGTTGGCCGACGGTACGCTGGATGAGTTCGATGCCATCATGGGGGTCAACGTCAAAGGCGTGTGGCTGTGCATGAAACATCAACTGCCGCTGTTGCTGGCCCAGGGCGGGGGAGCCATCGTCAACACGGCGTCGGTAGCGGGGTTGGGGGCGGCGCCGAAGATGAGCATCTATGCGGCGTCCAAGCATGCGGTGATCGGCCTGACGAAGTCGGCAGCCATTGAGTACGCGAAAAAGAAAATCCGCGTCAATGCCGTGTGCCCGGCGGTGATCGACACCGACATGTTCCGACGCGCCTACGAAGCCGACCCGCGCAAGGCCGACTTTGCGGCGGCGATGCACCCGGTCGGGCGCATTGGCAAGGTCGAGGAAATCGCCAGCGCCGTGTTGTATCTGTGCAGTGATGGTGCGGCCTTCACCACCGGCCAGGCCCTGGCGGTGGACGGCGGTGCCACGGCGATTTAGGACTTCACACTGCAACCTGTTCGAAAAGTGCTGGGGTGGCGTGGGGTGTTTCCATAGCTGGCAAAAAGCCGTGATTGAATGTGTATCATTAGGTAAAAAATCCAATAAAATCAATGATTTAATAACTATCTAGGACGGGCTTTCTTGAGCTTCTGTGCTTAACTGTTTGGGTTGAATAACAAACAGTTGAAGTGAGTGGCTCATGGATTTAGGGATTGATCGACAAGCCCCAGTACCGGTGGTGCAGCAAATCATCAGCGCAGTCGCGGGATGGATTCGCAACAATGGGGTGAGCCCCGGCACACGCTTACCGTCCGTCCGGCAATTGGCCTTCGACAACCTGCTGAGCCAGTCCAGCGTGATCGAAGCCTTCGAGCGGATGGCGGCCCAGGGGCTGCTGGCCTCGAAAAACGGTGCCGGGTTCGTGGTGGCGCAGCCCGCGGTCGTTCAGGAAAAGCCGTGGCACGAAGGCGCAGAACTGGGGTGGGGCAGCTTTACCGATGGCCCTTTGGGCGAGCTTAAGCTCGGCTGCGGCTGGCTACCGGACGCCTGGCGCGAGAGCGATGACATCAACTACGCTATCCGCGAAGTCAGCCGTACCGACACCGCCGGGCTGTTCAACTACAGCACACCCCTGGGATTGCCGGCCCTGCGTGAACAATTGCTCAAGCGCCTGACCCGGATCCACGTGCCCAGCAGCCTGGAGTGCATCCTGACGACCCACGGCGCCAGCCACGCCCTGGACCTGCTGATACGGACGTTGCTCAAGGCGGGCGATACGGTGGTGGTCGAGACCCCTGGCTACGGCAACCTCTATCGGCAACTGGCGTTTCACGGGGTCACCTTGCTCGAAGTGCCGCGCACGCGCAGCGGCCCGGACATCGCAGCGCTTGAGGCACACCTGCAATGCCATCGCCCCAAGTGCCTGTTCATCAACAGCCTTTATCACAACCCTACCGGCACCAGCCTGTGCCACGCGGTGGCCGAGCGGTTGCTGGCGCTGGCCCGCAGCCGGGATTTCTTGATCATCGAGGAAGACGTCTACGGCGACCTGCAACATGCCAACTGCACGCGGTTGTCGGCGTTGCCCCATGAAGATCGTGTCATCTATGTCTCCAGTTTTTCCAAGACGCTGAGCAGTGCCTTGCGCGTGGGCTACCTGAGCGCCGGTGCGGCGATCATCGCGCAGCTGGCTCATCTGAAGACCCTGACGGGCATTGGCACTTCGCGGTTTGCCGAGGCCATGGTGGCGACCTTGCTGGCCAACGGTACCTACCGCAAGTGGGTGCAGCGCCTGCGCAAGCGTCTGAATACGCAAATGGCCGCCACCCTGCAGGTACTGGAAGATGAAGAATGGCAGGTGTTTGCGGTACCTGCCGGCGGTATGTTCCTGTGGGCGCGACCTGGTGCGCAAAGCCCTTCGCGCGTGCAGGCGTGTGCCCGCAGGCTGGGTGTGTTGTTGGCACCGGGAACGTTGTTCAACCCGAAGGGTGAATGCAGCGAGTGGCTGCGCATCAACGTGGCCTATGCGGCGGATCAGCGAGCATTGGCGCTGTTCCGTGCCCTGGGGCCCGCCAGATCGACCTCGACCATTCTGAAAACGACGGGCGTGTAGCTTTTTGCCATTATTGTGGCGCCAATGACTTGTGCTCAGTGCCCCGTGGTTGCCAATCTCGCTGCTGGTCAGGCGGGTTTATGGCATCTGCCATTGCGAGAGGACTCAAGTGCAATGATTTCGGGCGCGCAACGACGTTTTGCCAACCTCGGTATGGCGAAAAAACTGGGCTTGGGGTTCACCCTGGTGCTGCTGCTGACGGCACTGGTCGCGGCCATCGGCGTAGGGTCCCTGCAAACCGTGGGTCAGCGCTTCGAGGGCCTCAAGCGGATGTCTTCGCTCAACAGCGACCTGCTCAAGGTGCGCCTGATCGAACAGGATTACGCCTTGCACGCCGACCCCAAGGCGGTGGATGCCCTGCATGAACGTGTCGACGCGCTGACTGCGCTGGCGGTCAGCCTCAAGGGCCAGTCCGCCGCCAACGTGCCGGTCATGACCGAGGTGGAGCAAGCCCTGGTCGCCTACCGCAAGGCGTTCGACGAGTTTGTCGAACTGACCCAGACCAAGGACTTGGCCCTGGAAATGGCCAGTTGGTCGGTGTCCAGCGTGGCCAATAATCTCGATGTGTTGCAGGCCGGCCTGGCGGACGACGGCGCCTATGCCCTGAATGAGAGCCAGGGCAAGGACGGCGCCGAATTTATCGAGCAGGCGGGGCAGGTGAGCCAGGTGTCGCGGTTGATGTTGCAGGCGATGAACGAAGCGCGGCTGCGCCTGGATCAGAGCCGCAAGGCCGACGCGGACGAGGCGGAGCAGGGCAGGATCGAACAGGCTGACCAGGCGCTGGCCCAGGCCGAGCAACTGAAAACCTCGGTCAAGGACTCCGGTTACCAGACCGTGCTGAATGAAGTGTCCGGGCATATCGCCTCATTCAGCGAAAAGCTTGGCGAATACACCGGCCTGCTGGCGCAGGAAAAAGTGGTTTACAAACAATTGCATGATCGCGCCGATCAGGTGGTCAGCCGGGTCAACCAGGCCTATGACGCCGAAGACCAGTCGATGCAGGCGCAACTGGCCAGCAGCGCGCTGCTCATCATCGGGTCATCCGCCCTGGCGTTGCTGGTGGGGCTGATGGCGGCATGGGGGATTACCCGCATGATCGTGGCGCCGCTGCGCAGGGTAATCGCCGTGGCCCAGCAGATTGCCTCCGGTGACCTGACTGGGCGCATGGAGGTCAATCGCCGCGATGAAATCGGCCAGCTGATGCAGGCGATGCAGCAGATGGGCAACGGCTTGAGCCATATGGTCAGCGGGTTGCAGGCGGGGATCGAGCAACTGGCCAACTCGGCTCATGCGTTGTCCAGCGTGACCGAGCAGACCAACATCGAGGTCAGCAGCCAGAAGGAGGAAACCGAGCAGGTGGCCACGGCGATGAACCAGATGACCGCCACGGTGCATGACGTGGCGCGTAACGCCGAAGAGGCCGCGCAAGCTGCGCAGACGGCGGATGACAAGGTCGACAGTGGCCAGCAGGTGGTGCGCTCGAGCTTGCAGCGCATCGAACTGCTGGCCACCTCCAGCAACAGTGCCAGTGCCAGCATCGAGAGCCTCAGCGCGGAGATCCAGAACATCGGTGCGGTGTTGAGTGTGATCAAGAGCGTCGCCGAGCAAACCAACCTGCTCGCCCTGAACGCAGCGATTGAAGCGGCCCGCGCAGGCGAGCAAGGGCGCGGCTTTGCGGTGGTCGCCGACGAGGTGCGCGCGCTGGCCAAGCGCACCCAGCAATCGACCGAGGAAATCGAACGCCTGGTCAGCACCTTGCGCAGTGCGGCGCAGTCGTCGGTGCAGCAGATTCAGCACAGTGGCGAGCTGGTTAAACTGGCCGTCAGTGATGCGTTGGAAACCGAAAGCGCCCTGGGCAGCATTGCCGCAGCGGTGTCATTGATCCAGCAGATGAACCAGCAGATCGCCGCCGCGGCCGAGGAGCAGAGCTCGGTGGCCGAAGAGATCAACCGCAGCGTCACCAGCATCCGCGCGAGTGCCGATCAATCGGCGTTGAGCATGCAAGGCAACGCCGCGTCGAGCATCCAGCTGGCGCAACTGGGCGCGGAACTCAAGGGCATGGTGGGGCACTTCCGCCTCTGATCGCAGCCTTCGCGCCGCGACCAGTGGCGAACGGAGTCAGGCGTTGTTGGCGAGGAACGTCAGCAGCGCTTCATTGACGAACTCCGGATTCTCCCGGCTGGAGATATGCCCGGCGTCGGGAATCAAGGTCAGGGCACAGCCGATCAGATTGGCCATTTCCTCGGCTTCTGCGGGTGGGCGGGGCTTGTCCTGTTCGCCGCACATGACCAGGGTGGTGTCGCAGTCCAGGCGAGGCAGCTGATCGAGGATGTCTTCGCGACTGAAGATCAAGCGACCCAGGGGCACCACGCTGTCCAGCAGGCGTTCCCGGGAAAAATCCTGCAGTGACTGGCGAAAGTCCTGATACAGCGCTGATTCGCGGTCGATTTGCGGCCGGAAGAAGATCGGCGCGATCACGTCCAGCAACGGTTCAGGAATGGCGCCGGCGTCTTCAATCATCTTGAACAGCGAGAAGTAATACTCACGCGTGGCGTGCGGCTCGGCGCCGAGGTAGGTGTCCATCAGCACCAGGCTGTTAATGCGCTCAGGTGCCAGCAAGGCGAGGCGGGCGCCCCACATGCCGCCGACCGACAGACCGACCAGGTTGACCTGCGCGATGTTCAGCTGGTCCAGCAGCGCCAGGTGCTGATGTGCCAGGTCGTCAAGGGAGCGGGTGTCTGCGGGCAGCGTGCCCGACTCGCCATGACCCCACAGTTCAGGGACGATTACACGGTATTGCTGCGACAGTGCGTCGATCTGCGATGGCCACATGTTGCGGTCCCACAGGTAGCTCGAACCCAACAGGACGACCGGGCCTGTGCCCTGGTCGATATAGTGCAGCGGTTGTCCATCAATCACGGCGACAGGCATAGCAGGCCTCTAACTTCACGGAGTGAGGGGCACTTTTTTACCCTAGTCGGGGGCGGGGGGATAGGTGCATTTTGATGGCACGTGGCGACCGGATGTCGCCACATTAGCCAGAAGGCTATCAGTCGTAGATGGCTTTCTTTTTCCACTCGGCATCGGCGTCGACGACTTTCAGGCCTTCGGTCAGTTCGTTGACTTCGTCTTCGACTGGCTGGCTGTTGGTCAACACCGTGGAGTTGGCGCGGGCCAGTTGCGACTCCAGCGTTCTCAGCTGTGCGCTGTACAGCACCGGTTCCGGTTGTTTGCGCAGGTACTGCACGCCGCGCTCGAACGCCAGGCGCGCCTGGCCCGGTTGCCCTTGCTGCAGGGCATGCTGGCCGAGGTTGTTGAAGAACTCGATGTGCAGCAGCACCAGGATATGGCGGACTTCCTTGATCCAGTGCTTCGCTTCGTTGGCCGGCAGGAAACCGTCCTGGGCCGCGCGGGTGACTTGGCCGTGCAACGCTTCGAGCAAAAAGCGCACATCCTTGGCCTTGGCTTCGGTCTGGATCGGCGCGGGCGGATTGGCCACCGGAATCGATTCGCCCTGAGCGATCAGGGCATTGAGCTCGGCGATCCGTGCCTTGAGCGCGCCGTTGGATTTGTTGAGGTTCAGCAAGCGCTGGTTGACGTTGAGTTCCAGGCGGGTCAGCAACAGCTTGAGCGCCGGGGTCATCAATTGGCCAGGAAAGGTCTCGGTGATTTCACCACAGCGACGCAGCCGATCATTGAGCTCGATTTCGGTACGCTGCTTTTCCAGCTTATTGTTTTCCACCACATGGTTCATGTAGCCAATGGCGATCAGTATTGCGATCCCGGCTATAACCAGCAGGGTGATCATGAGTGGTGTCACCGGTGTGACCTCTTTATGGGGTTTGCTGTGGAGTGTAGTGACTGAGCTATCCGACGGATAGGACTGTTCGACCAGTTGCCCAGGTTGTTTCTTCTATATAGGTAAGTGTTCCTGGCGTGACTGCACATTGCCATCATTTGCCTGGACCAACTATAGCGCCTTGTCGAGCGCCAGAATATAGGCGCCAGGGCTTGGGCGGCCAGAATGCCCGGGCGGGCCGGTAAACCGGGGCGAAGTCATTGATTTAAATAAATTTATCCTTGGGGGTTGACGACCTATGAATCCATCCATAGAATGCGCGCCACTTACAGCGTAAAGCACACAGCGAAACGCGGTAGGGAGTGAATGTTGTACGTGTGTCCCCTTCGTCTAGTGGCCTAGGACACCGCCCTTTCACGGCGGTAACAGGGG
>NZ_CVTO01000096.1:9859-10093 GCF_900004715.1 Pseudomonas sp. 24 E 13 | reverse complement strand
GCGGGAATAGCTCAGTTGGTAGAGCACGACCTTGCCAAGGTCGGGGTCGCGAGTTCGAGTCTCGTTTCCCGCTCCAATTTACAAGCAGTGTGGCCTTCGGGCGGCATTGAGTGAAACCAGGACCACATCTTCGGATGAGGCCCCTGGGCACTGGAATACACACCATGTGTTTCAGTAGCGTGTCCCCTTCGTCTAGTGGCCTAGGACACCGCCCTTTCACGGCGGTAACAGGGG
>NZ_CVTO01000096.1:0-9809 GCF_900004715.1 Pseudomonas sp. 24 E 13 | reverse complement strand
GCTCAGTTGGTAGAGCACGACCTTGCCAAGGTCGGGGTCGCGAGTTCGAGTCTCGTTTCCCGCTCCAATTCAAAGAAAAAGCCACTCAAGCGAGTGGCTTTTTTTTGTCTGCGATTTATATAACAGCGCTGATCGTATTGATCGTTCCCACGCTCTGCGTGGGCATGCATCCCGTGACGCTCCGCGTCACCTTGCGCACCTGCCGTATTTTGCGCTGAAAGCAGGACGCGGAGCGTCCAGGGCGGCATTCCCACGCAGAGCGTGGGAACGATCAATGGTGTTAAACAGCATTCACTGCTTGAGCCAGCCGCAACGTAGCCTGACGGATTTCTGCCTGATTGAGCGACGCAAAGCCCAAGCGCAGCGCATTCTCCGGCTGGCCCGTCGGCGAGAACTGCCGGCCGCTGCGCACCACCAGTCCGTGGCCCAGGGCTGTTTTTACCATTCGATCCACGTCGATCTCATCCTCGAAACGCACCCACAACGCCAGGCCACCCTCGGGCTCGCGCACCTGAATACGATCGCCCAGCGACTCGTGCAGACAGGTTTGCAACGTCTCCCGGCGCCCTCGATATTCTTTCGACACGCGGCGCAGGTGCTTTTTCAGTTCACCCTCATTGATCAGGTCGGCCAGCATTTTCTGAGCGACGGCGTCGGCGTCCCCCAGCATCAGGGCCGCATTGCGGTGCAGGGCTTCAACCACCTCGGCGGGGGCCACGATATAGCTGCACCGAAACGTCGAGCCCAAGGCTTTGGATAGCGAGCCGATATAGATCACGTGGCGCTGGGAGCGGTCACTGGCAAGCGGCAGGTAGGGGCGACCGTTAAAGTGGAATTCGTGGTCGTAGTCTTCCTCGATGATGCAGAAGTCGTGCAACGCAGCGAGGGTCAACAGTTGTTGCCGCCGCGCGGCGTGCAGGCTGACGGTGGTAGGGAACTGATGATGCGGCGTGACGTAGATCATGCGCACCTTGTGCTGCCGGCATAAACGGTCGATCTGGTCGGTACGGCAACCTTCTTCGTCCATGTCCACCGTGACCAGGTGCGCGCCCAACTGACGAAAAATTTCCCACGCCGGCGGGTAACTCAAGCGCTCCACCAGTACCACGTCGCCCGGTTTGATCAGCAAACTGGCACTCAGGTACAGCGACATCTGCGTGCCCTGGGTCAGGCAGATATTGTCGGCGTTGACGGCCAGCCCGCGATTGCTGCGCAGCATCTCGGCGAGGGCGCGGCGCAAGTGATGGCCGGTGCCTTCGCTGCCGTAGCGTACGGTGTTGGAGGCAAAGCTGTTGCGCAGGGCATTGCGGTAGTGGCGGTGCAACACCGCTTGCGGCAGCAGGCGGTGGTCGCTGGTGCCGTTGTCGAAAAACAGCGCGTCATGCCGATGCTGCAGCGCGGTGACCTGGGCGTTGTGG
Organism: Pseudomonas sp. 24 E 13; assembly: GCF_900004715.1. Taxonomy (NCBI): domain Bacteria; kingdom Pseudomonadati; phylum Pseudomonadota; class Gammaproteobacteria; order Pseudomonadales; family Pseudomonadaceae; genus Pseudomonas; species Pseudomonas sp. 24 E 13. Next base: position 8,391 of record NZ_CVTO01000096.1, on the reverse strand, counting down.
GCGAAATACGGCACCACCGGCTGCGCCAGAATGGGCGGCGCGAAGGACTGCAGGGCATGACCGGGCAGTTGCTGGGGCGTCAGTTGGGCATTGACGAAGGTGCCGCGACGCGGCTCGCTGATCAGCCAGCCTTTGGTCAAGGCTTCTTCGTAGGCCAGGATGACCGTCTTGCGGTTGACGTCGAGCAACTGCGCCATTTCCCGCGTCCCTGGCAGTAAGGTGCCGGGCGGCAGGCGCCCCTCGACAATTGCGGTCACCAGGCCCTCGGCTATTTTGCGGTAGGAGGCGTGTGGCGAGTCGGCGTCGAGCTTGAGTAAGGGGCGCCATTTACGCATCTGGACCATCTGAAGTATCCAAAACTGGAGGTTCTAATGGGCCTAGTCTAGCGTAACAATCAGGCTTCACTCATTCTCGGGTCCTCAGCTATGCGGCATGTCATCGAACTGTCCCCCTCGGGCAAAAGCTTTGAGGCCGGCGACGAGCTGTTGCTTGACGCCATGCTTGCCAGCGGCCTGGCCGTGCCGTTCTCCTGCCGCCGTGGTGCGTGCGGTTCGTGCAAGGTGGTGGTCACCCAAGGCGAGTACCAGGCCAAGCGCCTGGCCCCGGACGCGCCCGCGCCTTGTTACCCCCTGGCCGCCAATGAAATGCTGTTGTGCCAGAGCCGTGCCTGCACCGACATGCGCCTGGAAATTCCCGGTTGGTCATTGGATACGCCGGCGCTGGTGTTTGACGCACACGTACTCAGCAAGCAGGCAATCGGCCCTGCTGTTATCGAGTTGGTGTTGTTGCCCGACGCACCTGTGGCAGTGCGGGCAGGGCAGTACCTCAAGCTCTGCCTGGAGCACGGCGATACGCGCAGTTTCTCGATTGCCAACCTGCCTGCCGAGGACGGTGGGCGCTTGGTTTTGCAGATTCGTCGGGTAAGCGGCGGGTACTTTTCCGAAGGCATCCTGGATGGCCTGGCCGTGGGCGACCGCCTGCAACTGGAAGGTCCGTTCGGTGCCTGTACCTGGCAGGACGATGCCGCCGAGGCCGTGGTGCTGTTCGCCACGGGCACCGGTTACGCCGGCATCAAGCCGATCCTGCTGACCGCCCTCAAACGTGATCTCGAGGTGACGTTGTATTGGGGCGGCGCGCACTCGGCGGACTTCTACGACAGCGCCTTCCTGGATCAAGCAGTGCTCGAACATCCACGGTTTCGCTGGCATCCCGTGCGCTCATCGGAGGGCAGGGTGCAGGAGGTTGCATTGAGTCATGGGCATCGCTGGGAGGTGGCCCAGGTCTATGCCTGCGGGAACGGCGCCATGCTCAGCCAGGTGCGAACCCAGTGCCTGGAGGCGGGGCTGCCGGTGCATCGGTTCGTCGCGGAGGCGTTTGTCGCCAGTGGTCGGTCAAGCGCGGAAACGGCACCGCCGGCGTTCGACCCGATCTGGGAAAAAGTCGGCCCGCGTTATTCCCTGGACGGCATGCTGGCGGCGCGTGAGAAATCCATACGCGCCCTGGCAGCCATCGTCAGCCGCTTGAAAGTCGGCATGACCACCGACCAGGCGCTGGAAATGGCCGCCGGGCAATTGCAGGCCATGGGCGCGTCGCACACCTGGCACCCCACCTACATCCGGTTTGGCGCCGACACGGTGCGCCCGCCCCGTGAGGGTATCGATCGCCAGCGCAGGCTGCGCGCCAGCGATATCGTGGTGGTCGACCTTGGCCCGGTGTGGGACGGCTACGAAGGCGACTATGGCGACACGTTTGTCTTCGGCGACTCGCCCCTGCACCTGGCCTGCACCACCGCACTGCACCAGGTATTCGATGAAACCCGCCAGGCCTGGCTGCGCGGTCTGACCGGGCGCGAACTCTACGACTTCGCCGAACAGAGCGCCGTGGCCAAGGGCTGGCGGCTGGCACGCAATCTGGCAGGACATCGCCTGGCGGACTTTCCCCATGCGTTGTTCGAGAGCAAACAGTTGGCGGAGCTGGACATCCCGCCGAGTGAAATGGCTTGGGTGCTGGAGATCCAGCTGTGCCATCCGACCGAACCGGTCGGTGGGTTCTTTGAGGATATGTTGATGTTGCAGGCGTGAAGAGCCCGCCGTTGCGGCGGGCTCGAGAATGGATCAGAGCTTGGGCAACTGGCCGACGCGTCCCATCATTTCGGTCACAATCTGCAGGTCCAGCAGGAACTGCTCGACAGTCTTGAACTCACCGTCGGTGTGGCCGGTGTACTTCTCTTCCGGGCGGGCCAGGCCGAATTGCACGCCGTTGGGCAGGTCGTGCACGGACGTGGCGCCGGCGGATGTGCCGAACTTGTGCTGCATGCCCAGGTTTTCCGTGGCCACCGCCAGCAGGGCTTTTACCCACTCGCCTTCGGGGTTGCGGTACATCGGCTTGTCCAGCGAATAGGTGAAGTTGACGTTGACCTTGGCTTGCGTGTTCCAGGCGTTCAGTTTCTGCTCGATCTGTGCCTTGAGTGCCTCCGGGGCTTTACCCTTTGGCGCACGCAGGTTGACTGCCAGCCTGAAGGCTTTGTCATCCAGGCCGACAAAGGTCGGCGAGGTGGTCAGCGGCCCCATGAAGTCATCGGCATAGCCCACGCCCAATTTGCCACCCAGGTAATCCAGGCCCCAGTTGTCCGCCGCGTACTGCGCAGCATCCGTGATGTGGTTGTGCTTGAGGGCGATCTTGCCATCGACGCTGTGGATCAATTCCAGCATACGTGCCACCGGGTTGACCCCGGATTCGGGTTCCGAAGAATGGGCCGACACGCCGGTGACGGTCAGTTTGACGTTCTTGCCGTCAACCTGGGCGCTCACCTTGAAATTGCCGCCGTTGCGCCTGGCATAGTCATTACCGGCCTGCTGCAGGCTGGCCGCCAGTTCAGCCGGGTTATCGCTGACCAGCGTGGCGACCGAGACCGATGGAATCTGGTTGGTGGCCTTGCCGCCGGTCATTGCGATAATTTCCGCGCCGGTGCCTTCACCCTTGCGCACCGGGAAAGTGGCCATGACGGTGCCCGAGCCTTTTTCGGCGATCACCACCGGGTAACCGCCATCGAGCGCCAGGTTGTAGTTCGGTACGGGATTGCGTTCGAAATAGTAGGGAATGGCGTCACCGGAGGTTTCTTCGGTGGTGTCCACCAGCAGCTTGAACGTGCGCGCCAGCGGCAGCTTTTCTTCCTTGATCACCTTCATGGCGTACATCGCCACGACGATGGCGTTCTTGTCATCCTCGGTGCCGCGACCATACATGCGGTCGCCAATCAGCGTGACTTTGAACGGGTCCAGCCTGGTGCCATCCTTCAGCACCCAGTTTTCCGGCGTCACCGGGACCACATCGGCGTGGGCATGCACGCCCACCACTTCGTCACCGCTGCCTTCCAGGGAAATTTCATACACGCGGTTATCGACGTTACGGAAGTTCAGGTTGAAGGACTTGGCCAGGGCCTGGATTCTGTCGGCGATCTTGAGGAATTCCGGGTTTTTGTACTGCGGCAGGCCGTCTACGTTGAACGTCGGAATTTCCACCAGTTCGCGCAAGGTTTCCAGCGCCGCCTTGCCGTACTTGACCCGTGTGTAAATGCCAAGCAGGCGATTGATCTCGTTCTGCTGCTCGGTACTCAGGGTTTTGTCATTGAGAAAGGCGCTGATGGCCGGGGCGATATCACGGGACTTGCCCAGGTCGCCCTTGGCCAGGGTGCCGAGGAAACTGCGGAAATCGCTGACGGATGTGTCTGCGAAACTTTTCAGAATTGTGGTGTTTTGTTCAGCCGTGATGTTGGCGAGCGCAGGCGTGGTAACCGCCGCAAGGCTGGCGGCGAACAGCGTGGCAGTCACGAGTTTTTTCAGTGGAAAGTGCATGGTTGGAGGCATTCCCTTGCAGGCAGTGAGTAGGGTGTTTCTGACGGATAAGTCAGAAACATTTCCACACACTAGCATTACTCAGGTGCTCGAGGTCAATGCTGGCCAGGGTGAGGGGCGGGGTACTCATCAGTCACGTTCAAGGCTCTGGCGTAGGGCCCGTCCCACAACTGCTCATGCAATTGCCCTACGCGTCTGGCCATCGCCTCACTGCGCATCACCACCTCCAGATTGCGCGAATTATCCAGGTAACCGCCCAACCAGTTGCTGGTGCCGACCCACGCCACTTGCCCGTCGATCTCCATCGTCTTGCTGTGGATCACCCGTGCATAGGGAATGAAGCCTTGCCTGGCCTCGGGCAGTGTGACGATTTTGATCTGCACGTTGGGCAGCACCGCCAGGCTCTTGAGGTACGGCAGTTCCAGCGGGTCGGTGTTCCAGTTGGACACCATCAACTTGATCGACACCCCACGCGCAGCAGCGGCGCGCACGGCGTTGTCGATCACTGCATAGTAAGGGCGGGTCCGATCCGGTCCGTAGGACAGCGGCGCATAGTCAAGCAACTGCACGCGCACCTCCTTCTTCGCTTCGCCCAGCAGGCGCGGCAGTTCCTGCTGTGAATCGCCCACGCCGGGCGGGTTGTAGCGTTGCGGGCTGGCCACCAGATAGTTGCCGGTACGCGCAGGCGCCTGACCGGCGGTGGGCAGTGGCACCGGTTGGTTGTCGCTGAGGGCCTGTTGGGCTCGCCAGTCCTGGTCGAAGATCGCCTGGACCTGGCCGACCACGCTTGCGTCGCTGATACGCAGCCCGGTTTCGTGGATATGTTCCAGGGAGCGCCAGTCGAAATTCTGGCTGCCGATAAACGCCTGGCTGGCGTCCACCACCATGTATTTGGCGTGGATGATCCCGCCGCTCAATTGTCCGAAGGGCAGCACCCGGAAGGTCAGGTTGGGAATGGCGCGCAAGCGTTCGAGGGTGGCCGCATCGGATAACTTGATGCCTTTTTCTTCGAGCAGGAAACGGATCTTCACCCCGCGTTTACCGGCGGCTTCCAGGTGTTCGATGACCTTGTCCATCACCGAGCCGGGATGGTCGGCTGCGTAGAACTGGCCGATATCGATGCGGTTTTTTGCGCCGTCGAACAGCTCGATCCACACCGGGCCCGGCTGGCGCAGATCGGCAGTGCCCAGTGTGGTGTCCACCGGCACGGTGTGCACCAGTTCAAACCCTGCAATTGAAAAGTCCGCCAGGGCCAGCGGACTGAGGAGCAAACCGGCGAGGCCTGCGACACGCAACTTCATCGAAAGGGACATAAGCGTCTCATTGCGCAAAAAGAACAGGCGGGCCATGACGCGCCCGCCGTGCAGGTCAGGCCGTGCGGCTGTGCAGTGGCGTGGGCACGCGGTGCGGCACTTCTTCGTGGGCGCGGGCCCCGCTGGAGGCGCGGATCAGCAGGATCTTCAACTGGTCATTGATGCGCTCCAGGCTGTCCTGGAAAAAGTTATGGAACACCACGCAGAACAGCGCGATGGCGATCCCCAGCCCGGTGGCGAACAAGGCTGTGCCGATACCACCGGAAATCTGCCCTGGGTCCGATACGCCTGCGGTGGCGAGGGCCTTGAAGGTGTCGATGATGCCCAGGATGGTCCCCAGCAGGCCGAGCAGCGGGGCCGCCGTGGTGATGGTCTCGATGATCCACAGGCTGCGGGCCAGCGGCGCGCGGGTCTTGAGGTACTGGGTGTCGATTTCGTCGTCGAGGTCCTTGCGCGATCCGTGGGACGCCTTCTGGGCCAATACCGGCAGGATCATGTTCAGCGGCAGGCTGTCGCGACGGGTCAGCGGTTCGGGCAGGTCGCGTTCGCTGTGCACGGTGGCGCCCAGGGCGTCGATCAAGGCGCGAGCCTGGCGGCGCACATAAGCGAAGTAGATGCCGCGCTCGATGGCGATGAAAATCGCGATGGCCATCGCGGCATACATCACATAGAAGGTGATGTCGTGAAGCAGGTTCATATCCATGCTTGCGTTCCTCTTGGGTCAGTCTTAGAAATTCGCTTCCAGCGAAACGGTGACGGTGCGGTCCAGGCCGACGATGTACGCCGGGTCGCCATCGCGAAAACCGCTGTAGCTGGCGGCGTTGGTCTTGGTGGTGTACACGCCGTCCAGGTATTTCTTGTCGAACAGGTTGTCGACGTTCAGGCGCAGGGTGGCGTCCTTCACGACCTTTTTGTCGACCGGCAGGTAGATACCCGCGCCAAGGTTGAACACGGTGCGCGCGGAAATGGCTTCGTCGTTGGTCAGGTCGCCGTAGAGCTTGCTGGTGTATTTGCCGCCGAAGGTGCCGTAGAAGCGCCCGTCGTCGTAACCGATGTTGGCCGCCAGCATGTTCTTCGGCACGTTGGCGAACTGTTTGCCGCTGGTGGGCAACAGGATGGCCCGGCCTGCGTTGTAGACGGTCATGTCGTCCTGCTGCTCGGCCTTGGTGTAGGTGTAGGAGGTGTAGTAGTTGAAATGGTGGGGCAGCAGGCCGCTCCATTCCAGTTCCAGGCCTTTGTTGGTGACGGCGCCGACGTTGATATCGGCGGAGTCGCCATTGATGTCTTTGGACGAAACCTGGCGATTCTTGAAGTCCATGTAGAACAGGGTTGCGGCCAGGGTCATGTCGTCGCCGCTGTAGCGCCAGCCCAGTTCGTGGTTCCAGCTGGTTTCCGGCTCAAGATCGATGGAGCCGGCGCCTTTGTCATAGAGCGCGTAGTTCTGCGGTACGCGCATGTTGCGTGACAGGCTGTAGAACAACTGGTCGCGCTCGTCCAACTGGTATTTCAGGCCGGCGTTGGGCAGCAGTTTGTTGTAGGTCTGGTTACGTTTTTCCGGTTGTTCGTTGAGACTGCCGTGGTTGGTGCCATCACGCTCGACGTTCATGTAGGCCAGGCCGGCGATGAAGGTCCAGTCCGGGTTGATGTACCAGGTGTCCTGGGCCCAGACTTTTTGCGCCGGGGTCACGGTGAAGCGGTCGCGCCCCTGGACCTGGTTGCCGTTGGCGTCGACGACGGCGCTGTTGGAATCCGGCCAGGTGTCGACCGGCTTGCCATTGCTTTTGAGCGGGATGAACGGTTGGGTCTGGCTCTGGCGTGCGCGCTCGTACCAGTAACCCAATTGCAGGCTGTGGTCGCCCAGGTCCCAGGTCAGTTTGGTGGTGATGCCCGGACGCCAGGTCTGGGTGCGCGAAGGGCGGTAGTACACGCCGCTGTTCGGCGTGCCGTCGGCGTTGTACTGGGCGGCGGTTGGCAGATTGCCAAGGTCGAAGACGCCGCCCTGGTTCGAACCACGGTTGAGCGCATAACTCGATGAGCCGACGCCGCTGCCATTGCCCCAGAAGTAATACGGGATCACCGACAGGGCCAGGTTGTCGGCCAGTTTGAACTGGGTGTTGAGCACGGCGGTGAAGGTCTGGAACGGGTTCTGCGCCAGGGCATAGTAGCTGTTGTACTTGCCGTTGCCGCCCACCGTTGGTGTGGCCGGGTAGGGGTCGTATTTGCGGCCGTTTTGCTGGAACTGCGCCTTGGTCAACTGGCTGTAGCTGTTGTTGTCCTGCTCGTGGTACTTGAGGATCAGGTTGGCGGTGTTGCCGTTGCCGGCGTCGAAGAAGCTGTTCCATTCCACCTTGTCCGCGCGCACGGCGCCCGAACCACGCCACATATCACCCTCGGTATGGGATGCCGACAGCCAGTTGCTCAGGCCGTTGACTTCGCCGGTGTTGAGGCGGGCGAAGGTCTTGCGCGTGGCGTTGCTGCCGACGATCTGTTTGACGAAGGCGCCGGTCTCTTTGGTCGGGCGAATCGTCACGATGCCGATATTGCCGCCACTGGAACCGATGTGCGGGCCGTCGGACTCCGAGGCGCCCTGGGTGACGAAGATCTGGTCGAGGTTTTCCGGGTCGCCCAGCAGGTTGGAATACAGCGCATAGTTGCCCGAATCGTTGATCGGCATGCCGTCCACCGACATGCCCACCTGGTCGGAGTTCATGCCGCGCATGGTGAAGCGAAAGCCCGACAGGCCGGTGTTGTCCTCGCTGGAAATGTTCAGGCCCGGCGTGTACTTGAGCTTGTCGATGGCGTTGCCCGTCGCCGTCTGTTTGTCCAGCGCCTCCTTGGTCACGGTGGAGCGGCCCTTGATGCTTTCCTCGGGCACCATGTAACCGCCCCCGGCGCTGGCTTTGCCTTGGACCCCAATGGTGCCGACGTCACTGTCGCCGGGGTCGGCCATGACCATTGTCTGGGTCATGCTGGTCGCGGCAACGAGTGCCAGGTGAATGCGGGTGAACTTCATCACTGTCGTCCTGGTGGCGCGTGCTTATTGCACGCTGTAGTTGAAGGTGGCGGTGAAGCGCTGCTCATTGCGGCCCCCGAACGCCTGCTCGGGGAACGGCTTGACTTGCTTGATGCGACGCAAACTGTTGGTGGCGGCCCGGTTGAGCAACATGCTCGGGGCCTGGGTTTGCAGGCCGGAATCCAGCACGCGGCCCTGGCGGTCGACCAGC
>NZ_CVTO01000051.1:0-12179 GCF_900004715.1 Pseudomonas sp. 24 E 13 | reverse complement strand
TGAGAACGATCAAGGAACGATCAATTGTTGTTATGGAACAAGTCACTTTAATAAAAGCACTGCAAAAAAAAGGCGCCATTGAATGGCGCCCAATAAAACCTTTGCCAAAGGAGCGGGTTGGCACAGGGTACTTGCGGATTAACTCAGTATTAAATCAACTTTTGGGTTGGGCGGGTTCGGCAGTAGTGGCTTTAACCGGTTTGCCATCGGCGGACGCAACTTGCTGTTCGGCCTTGCCGTGAGTTGTTTCCTGAATGAAGCTGAAGTTTTTGTAGAACTCCCTGGAACGCTCTGAACCGCCCTCTGCAAAGGCGGCGGCGGAGGTCAGGGTCATCAGACTGGCAAGCATCAGTGTCGAAAGTTTCATGACGGTATTCCCATTAAGAGTGATAGGTGTCCGGTCACTCCATGATCGGATCGTGGGGCGACTATGGCGCTATCTTATTAAGTGGGAATTAACGAAATTGCCCCGCGAAGTTAATAGTTTTTAACTTCGCAGGGCAGGGTGCTACAGCCTCCAGTCCAATGCCAGGGTAATCGAGCGCGGATCGCCCCAATACACGCCATTGTAAAAACCGACGCGCTCGTAATATTTCTTGTCAAACAGATTATTGACGTTGATCGACGCCGTCAGCTGCTCGTCGAACTCGTAGCGCGACATCAGGTTGACCACGGTGTAGCCCGGTTGCTCGATCTTTGCCCGCGTGGTGATCAAGTTGCCTTTGTCATTGCGTTCGCCCGTGGGCCGGTTGCCGAACTCATGGATGTCGCTCTGCCAATTCACCGCGCCGCCCACGGTCAGGTTGCGCCAGGCCCCCGGCAGGCGATAAGCGCTGGATATTTTCAGCAGGTTCAACGGCTGGCCGGTGTTGTTGCGCTGGCCGGTACCATTCACCGAATGGGTGTAGGTGTAGCCGGCGGTCAGGTTCCAGTCCGGTGTGATTTCGCCGGCCGCCTCCAGCTCGAAACCCTTCACCTTGTTACCCTTGCCGCCGGATTTATAGTATTCCTCGCCGGTGACCGGGTTGGGCGGCACCGCGTCATCGCGCTCGGCAACGTTGTCCTGGGTGCTCCAGAAATACGCCGCCGCCAGGTTCAGGCGCTCGTTGAGCACGCTGCCCTTGAGGCCAACTTCATAGTTGCTGCCAACCACCGGCTCCAGGTATTTCTTGTTCACATCTTTCGCGCTTTGCGGCTTGAAAATGTCGGTGTAGCTCGCGTAGACGGTGTATTGCGGCGTGATGTCGTACAGCAGCCCGGCGTAGGGCGTGAACATATCGTTATGGGTCTGGCCGGTCTTGCCGGAAGCGGTCAGTTGATTGTTGGCGTTGTATTCGGGGGTGGCGCTTTCCAGCTCCCAACTGCCGTAGCGGCTGCCGAGTACGGCATGCAGGCGGTCGGTCAGGCTCAGGCGAGTGGCGAGGTAGCCGGCTTTCTGTTGTTTCTTGCTGTGCTCGCCCTTGAGGTCGGTGACCTCATCGGTGAACTTGCCGATACCGCCCATGTGCTTCCAGTCCGCGATGGGGTAATAGCTGGCAGGCAGATTGTTGCGCATGAAGGGCGAAGTGTCCCGTTGCGCGGCCTCGCCATAGCCCATCATCAGCGCATGTTCGCGGCCCAGCAGCGCGTAGCTGCCGGCCAGGTTGAGGTCGATGGCTTCCATTCTCGACGTGCCGCGCATATGGCTGGCCCAGGCGGTCATCCCGCTGCGGTCGGCATTGGGGAAACCCGCGCCGCCGTAGTACACCTTGCCATCGGTATCGCTCTGGCGATGGGTGTAGGCGGCCTTCAGGTGCCAGTCGCCGCCGAGGCGATGGTCGAGGGTGGCGAAGGTGGTCTTGTCGGTCAGCGGCCAGGAACTCCAGTGCGCGGCCATATTGGTGGAGCGCGACAGCCCGGCCTTGCCGCCCTGGCCGTTCCAGTAGGGCACGGTGCCCCAGGACGTGCCTTGTACCTGCTTGTCCTGGTAATCGAAACCTACGGCCAGCACGGTGTCGTCGGACAGGTCGCCCTCGAGAATGCCGTAGCCGACCGCGCGCTGCAGTGCATAGTTATCGCGCAAGGATTTGCTGTCACGGTACGCCAGTACGCTGCGCCCGCGCAGTTTGCCGTCGAAGGCCAGCGGGCCGCCGACGTCGAGGTAGCTGTAATAGTTGTCATGGGTGGCGCCACTGATCCCGGTTTTCGCCTGCCATTGGGCGGTCGGGCGCTTGCGTACCATATTGACGGTGGCCGAAGGATCGCCCGCGCCGGTCGTCAGGCCGGTGGCGCCGCGCACCACTTCGATACGGTCATAGATGATGGTGTCGGCATCGCTCTTCATGTAGCCGAAGGTGTTGAGCATCCCGTCAATCTGGAAGTTGTTGATGCCGTAGCCACGGGAGGTATAGGACACGCGGTCGGAGTCATTGTGCTGGACGTTGATGCCGGTGGTCTGGCGCAACACATCGGTCAGGGTGTTGAGGTTGAAATCATCCATCTGCTGGCGCGTGATCACCGAGATCGATTGCGGGGTTTCCTTGACTGACAGGTTCAGGCGGGTGGCGGTGCTCATTGAGCCCGTGGTGTAGGCGCCGGTGTGCTCGGTGGTCGCGCCCAGGCCGTCGGCGGTGACGCGGGTGGCGCCCAGTTCGAGGGCTCTGGCGGGGGCGTGTTCGGGGTCGGTTTCGGCCAGCAGTTCAGCGCTTGGCGCAAGGCTGAACAGGCCCAGGGTAAGGGTGATGGAACGGGTGAAAGGCGCGAGCATCGCGGCGAACTCCTTGTCGTCTTTGAGGCCGCCCCGGAAAGGGCGGGTATGGCTCAAAGACGAAAGGAGGCGCGGAACTTTAGGCTTTAACGAGAATGATTATTATCTTTCGTTTATAAACATCTCTGTTACTTGACCACCACCTCGGTGCTGTCGGCCTTTTTCGGTTTGATCAGGCTGAAGTCGATCAAGGCTTTCTGCTTGGTTTCGTACGGGTTACCGATCAGCCGGGGACGCGGCTTGAAGCTGTCACTGACCAGGCTTTTGCTGCGGTCCAGCTCGTCGAAGCTCAAACCGGCCAGGTCCGCCCAGGTGTGGATCAGCTGCGAGCTGCTGTAAGGCCGCTGCAGGTCGCCGGCGAAGCTCCAGTCGTGGCTTTCGCGCCACTTGGGTGAGGCGTAGGCCATAAAGGGAATGGTGTACATCGGCGCGGTCGGCTTGCCTTCGTTGCGGCCCAGGGTGTCATGGCCGACAGAGTCGAACACGTCTTCGCCGTGGTCCGACAGGTACAGCAAAAAGCCGTTGGGGTCGGTCTTGGCGTAGTCCTTGATCAGGCTCGAGACCACGAAGTCGTTGTACAGCACGGCGTTGTCATAGCTGTTGTACGTCGGCAACTGGGCGTCGCTGACACCCGGCGGCACGCCCTGGCGGTCGGTGAACTTGTCGAACGTCGGCGGATACCGGTACTGGTAGCTCATGTGCGTGCCCAACAGGTGCACCACGATGAACTTGCGCTCGGCGGTATCGGCCAGGGCCTTGGAAAACGGCGCGAGTACATCGCCGTCGTATTGGCGGGCGTTCTGGTTGCGGTTGTTGTTCAGGTACACCTGCTCGTCGGCCTGTTCGGAAAAGGTCGTGAGCATGGTGTTGCGCTTGGTCATGGTCTGCTGGTTGGTGATCCAGAACGTCTTGTAGCCGGCCTGTTTCATCACGCTGACGATCGACGGCGTCTTGAGGTACAGGTCAGGGTTTTCTTCGTCGGCGAAGGTCAGTACCTGTTGCAACGCTTCGATGGTGTAGGGGCGCGGGGTGATGACATTGTCGAATACCGCCAGTTGGTCGCGCAGCTTGTCCAGTTCCGGCGTGGTATTGCGCGGGTAGCCATAGAGGCTCATGCGCTGGCGGTTGGTGGACTCGCCGATCACCAGTACCAGCGTGGACGGCTGGCCGGCCATGCTGTCCTTGAGGTTTTTCAAGGGTGGAATCTGGCTGGCGCTGGTCAGCATGCCTTGCATGTTGTCCAGTTGTTCGGTGTAGCGGCGGTAGGCGACGATCATCTGCCAGGGCACAGCCGGTTCGATCCGGGTTTCAAAGCGGTCGATGGCCTGTTCCATGGTGTCGCTGGTGGCGATCTGCTTGACCAGCGGGTAGCCGACAATCGCCAATACGATGGCGATGGCCGCCACGATCGACTGGCCGCGCGGCAAGTACACCGGGCGCAAGCGTGTCCACAGGAACACCGCGAACGCGGTGTGGGCAATGAACGCCAGCACGATCCACCAGGCAAAATACTGGGTGGCGTATTCGCCCGCTTCAGAAATGTTCGACTCGAACATGATGAAGATCACGCTCTGGGAAAATTCCTGCTGGTAAATAAAGAAGTAACCCAGGCTGGCCATGGAGCAGGCCCACAGCACCACGCCGATCACGGCGGCCAGTACCCGCGTTTGCCGGGGGAACAGCAGCATCGGCGCCAGCCACAGTGCACTCATGAAGAATGCCTGGCGGAAACCACTGAAGCCGGACGTACCGGTCAGTTGGATAAGCAGTTGGGTAATACCCGAGAAATACCAGAAAAACAGGAATAACCAGCCAAGGCCGGCCCAATCAAAACCTTTCGCAGTCGTCGTGCTGCGTTTGAACATCGCCATCCAGCGCCCCATCAGAAAATGATCGTCGCGCACACGCGCGCAACATCGGGCCGCTCAGAACATGAGCGGCATCGCGGGCGGGAGTATCGGGACAGGCGTGTGAAAACTTTGTGAGTTTTCTGTAGGTATTGCCTTACAAACTAACCAAAGGCGTTCAGCAGAGTGCGGGCTTGGCGCCGGACGGCAGCTCCAGCTGGGCCTGGAGGTGGGAACGCAGGCGCAGGACTTCCTGTTGCAACTGATCGCGCTCGTCCTTCAACTGACGCAATTCATCGCGGCGGATGCTGACGTAGAGGGTCTGTGGCGGTCGGGTCATCTGTGCTGTGCTCATTGCTTGCCTCGCAAATAGCCGGGTAGATCGCGCCGCCGAAACAGGTGAGCGGCAGCAGTCGTGGCAAGTTTGAATTCTTTTTCACATCAAGGGAACTTTTTTATTTTTGGTGGTCGTGTGACTTTTGCCGCTGTGATGGTGAAATGCTGGCAACTTTTTTAGCATGAAACTACGCGGATCCGCTCTGGACTAACCCTCATTAGCCTCATTGCGCTATAAACTATGTCACACATTTTTTAGCAGTTAGGAGCATCAGCACATGCAACTGGGGATTATCGGACTAGGCCGCATGGGCGGTAACATTGCGCGGCGCCTGATGCTCAATGGGCATACCACCGTTGTATATGACCGTAACGAAGCCTTTGTCAAAGGCCTGAGCGAGGAGGGCGCCACCGGCGTCGCCGACTTGAAAGCCCTGGTGGCCGGCCTGCAAAAGCCTCGCGCTGTGTGGGTAATGTTACCGGCGGGCGCTCCCACCGAAGACACCATCAATGAACTGAGCGGGCTGCTGGAAAGCGGTGACGTGATTATTGATGGCGGCAACACCAATTACAAAGACGACGTACGTCGCGGCAAGGCCCTGGCGGAAAAGGGTCTGCACTACGTCGACGTCGGCACCTCCGGCGGCGTGTGGGGGCTGGAACGCGGCTACTGCATGATGATCGGTGGCGACGTCGAAACCGTGCAGCGCCTTGATCCGATCTTCAAGAGCCTGGCGCCTGGCATCGGCAGCATCCCACGCACCAGGGACCGTTCGGCCTCCGCCGACCCGCGTGCCGAGCACGGCTATATCCATGCCGGCCCGGCGGGCTCCGGCCACTTCGTCAAGATGATCCACAACGGCATCGAATACGGCATGATGCAGGCGTTTGCCGAAGGTTTTGACATTCTCAAGACCAAGAACTCGGACAACCTGCCCGAAGACCAACGCTTCGACCTGAACGTGGCCGACATTGCCGAAGTCTGGCGTCGTGGCAGCGTAGTGTCGTCGTGGCTGCTGGACCTGACCGCCGACGCCCTGGCGACCGATCCGAAGCTGGACGGCTATTCCGGTTCCGTGGCTGACAGCGGCGAAGGCCGTTGGACCATCGAAGCGGCCATGGAGCAGGCGGTGCCGGTACCGGTGCTGTCGACGTCGCTGTTCGCCCGTTTCCGTTCGCGCCAGCAGAGCACCTACGGTGACAAAATGCTCTCGGCCATGCGCTTCGGCTTTGGCGGCCACGTGGAGACTTCCAAAAAATGACCGCCAACGGCAAGAAACCCAAGGCCGAACCCGCTCCACCCACTACCTTGTTTCTGTTTGGCGCCCATGGCGACCTGGTCAAGCGCCTGCTGATGCCGGCGCTGTACAACCTGAGTCGCGACGGGCTGCTGGGCGATGGCCTGCGCATTGTGGGTGTTGATCACAACGCCATCAGCGACGCTGACTTCGCCAAGAAACTCGAGGACTTCATTCGCACCGAAGCCGCCGGCAAGGTCCGGGGCAATGCCGACAATGGGCTGGACCCACAGTTGTGGGCCCAGTTGGCCAAAGGCATCAGCTACGTCGAGGGTGACTTCCTCGACGACAGCACCTACGCCGATATCGCGCAGAAAATTGCCGACAGCGGCAGCGCCAATGCGGTGTTCTACCTCGCGACAGCACCGCGCTTCTTCAGTGAAGTGGTGCAGCGCCTGGGCAGTGCCGGGTTGCTCGATGAGACGCAGGAGGGGTTTCGCCGCGTGGTCATCGAGAAACCGTTCGGTTCCGACCTGGCCAGCGCCGAAGCGTTGAATGCGTGCCTGCTCAAGGTGATGAGCGAGAAGCAGATCTATCGCATCGACCATTACCTGGGCAAGGAAACGGTGCAGAACATCCTGATCAGCCGTTTCTCCAACGTGCTGTTCGAGGCGTTCTGGAACAACCATTACATCGACCACGTGCAAATCACCGCCGCAGAAACCGTCGGCGTCGAAACCCGGGGTAATTTCTTCGAAAAAACCGGCACGCTGCGGGACATGGTGCCCAACCACCTGTTCCAGTTGCTGGCCATGGTCGCGATGGAGCCTCCGGCAGCCTTCGGTGCCGACGCAGTGCGCGGTGAGAAGGCCAAGGTGGTCGGTGCCATCCGGCCCTGGTCCCTGGAAGATGCGCGGGCCAACTCCGTGCGCGGCCAGTACACCGCCGGTGAAATCGCCGGCAAGCAACTGCCGGGCTATCGCGAAGAAGCCAATGTCGCGCCTGACAGCAGCACCGAGACCTTCGTTGCGCTCAAGGTGATGATCGATAACTGGCGCTGGGTCGGCGTGCCGTTCTACCTGCGAACCGGCAAGCGCATGAGCATTCGCGACACCGAGATCGTGATCTGCTTCAAGCAGGCGCCTTACGCGCAGTTTCGCGACACCGACGTCGATGAGCTCAAGCCCACCTACCTCAAGATCCAGATCCAGCCGAACGAAGGCATGTGGTTCGACCTGCTGGCCAAAAAGCCCGGGCCGACCCTGGAAATGGCCAATATCGAGCTGGGGTTCGACTACAAGGACTTCTTCGAGATGCAGCCGTCGACGGGCTATGAAACCCTGATCTACGACTGCATGACCGGCGACCAGACCCTGTTCCAGCGCGCCGACAATATCGAGAACGGCTGGCGCGCCGTGCAGCCGTTCCTGGATGCCTGGAAAGAAGACGATGGCATCCAGACCTACAAGGCCGGCGAAGATGGCCCGGCGGCGTCGGATGCATTGCTGGCCCGCGATGGCCGTGCCTGGCATAGCCTCGGATGAGTGATGCAGCGATTCATCCCATCCGTTTTATCCTCAGTGATGTGGACGGCACCTTGCTGCATCCGGATCACAGCCTCAGCCCGCGCACAGCCGATGCGATTCGCGCGTTGCGTGATGCCGGGGTGTTTTTCAGCCTGGCCAGCGGGCGCCCGCCCAAGGCCATGATGCACCTGATCGAGACCTTCGGTATCGACGTGCCGGTGGCGGGTTTCAACGGCGGTACGTTGATCAACCCCGATGGCAGCATCCTGGTGGCCCACCATCTGCCGGCGGAAGCGGCGTTAGTGACCCTGGCACTGTTCTCGGCCGAACCGGATGTGGAAGTCTGGGTGTTCGCCGATGGCGACTGGCTGCGCCGTGACTCGCCCGGGCCGATGGAGCAGCGCGAAGCCGACGGACTGGGGTACGGGCCGGTGGTGGTGGAGAGTTTCGAGCCCTACCTGGACCGGGTCGACAAGATCGTCGCCGCGAGCAATAACACTCAGTTGCTGGTGGAGCTGGAAGCGCAGTTGCAGCCGAAGGTAAAGGGCCTGGCTCAGGTCTCACGTTCGCAGCCGGTTTATCTGGATGTGACGGCGATGCTGGCGAATAAAGGCGAGGCCTTGAAGACCCTGGCGGCGCACCTCGAGGTGCCGCTTGCGCAAACGGCAGCCATTGGCGACGGCGGCAACGATCCGGCGATGTTTCAGGTGGCCGGTTTATCGATTGCCATGGGCCAGGCGGAAGAAGCCGTCAAGCGTCAGGCCAGCGTGGTCACCGGCAGCAATGTCGAGGACGGTGCTGCCGAAGCGTTCGAGCGATTTATACTCAACGCGCGATAAGTAAGTGCAACTTCCGATCACTGTAATGCAGTGATCGGAAGTTCCCGCCTCACTTACTTGGGCATTGCCCATTGCTGCAACTGGTAGCCACTTTTGTCGAGCTCGGCACGGGCCTGCAACAGCAAGTCTTCCAATTGCGCCGGGTCAGTGTAACTGGTCGATGACAGCTGTTGGCTGCCGATACGGGTATTGGTGCGGTCGATGACGCTCAGGCTGAGGGCGCCATGACCGTCGTGCCAGGCCACGCACTGGAAGGGCTGGAAGGCACGGTCTGCAATCAAAAGAGCTTCGTTGATGCGCAGCGGAGCGTTCATGTGTGTCGTCTCTCTCTGTGCCCATTCAAGTGAATACCGGCGGTTGGGCTGACCGTGCGGTGGGTTACTTGTACTGATGCACGATGGTGGGGGGCGGGTCACATGCCAGGACAAGAAATTTTAACTTTCCCTGACTGAAGTCATCTAAGCGGCTGTTTTAAAAGCGGAACTAACGTTTGGCCGGTGGGCAACTTTTTACGGGTTGATGGCTTTTTGCTCGCACTTATAGCGAAAGGGTACAAGCACAGCGTCAATATTTTGATATGTTGCTGTCTTGTCGCTACAAACTATTGTTTCTATTAATAAAAACTGACGCCAAGGAATAGTCATGGTTGTGACTTCTGCGCAACGCCGCTTGTTGGTCGTCGACCCCTGCGAGGATTGTCACGGGTTGCTGCCCGGCTTGCGCACGGTCGGATGGGAAGTCGACAGCTGTACCCTCGAAGATGTCGGTGAGCGGTCCTGCGATGTCGGCCTGTTGCGGTTGCAGCCTTGTCATCTGGAACGGCCCGAGGCGGTCAAGGAGCTGATTGGTCGTAGCGGCACCGAATGGATCGCGGTACTCAGCCAGGACGTGCTACGCCTGCAGAACGTCGGGGATTTCGTCTGCGAATGGTTTTTTGACTTCCACACCTTGCCGTTCGATGTGTCGCGGGTGCAGGTCACCCTCGGGCGCGCCTTTGGCATGGCGCGCCTGCGCGGCAAGGGCAACACCCCGGTGGGTGGGCCTGAGCATGAGTTGCTGGGCGATAGCCGGCCCATTCGCGAACTGCGCAAATTGCTGTCGAAGCTGGCGCCCACTGAATCGCCGGTACTGATACGGGGAGACAGCGGCACCGGCAAGGAACTGGTGGCCAAGATGCTGCACCGGCAGTCCCAACGACATGCCAAGCCGTTCGTGGCGATCAACTGCGGAGCGATTCCTGAACATCTGATCCAGTCGGAACTCTTCGGCCATGAAAAGGGCGCCTTCACCGGTGCGCATCAGCGCAAGGTCGGACGCATCGAGGCCGCCCACGGTGGCACGCTGTTCCTTGATGAAATCGGCGATCTGCCCATGGAGCTGCAAGCCAACCTGTTGCGGTTTCTCCAGGAGAAACAGATCGAGCGCGTGGGCGGCAGCCAGCCCATCCCGGTGGATGTGCGGGTGCTGGCTGCGACCCACGTTGACCTTGAGGCCGCCGTCGAGAAGGGCGCCTTTCGCGAGGACCTGTATTACCGGCTGAACGTGCTGCAAGTCGTCACCGCGCCCCTGCGCGAGCGCCATGGCGACGTGGCGATGCTGGCCAATCACTTTTCGCGTTTCTATAGCCAGGAAACCGGCCGCCGCCCGCGCAGCTTCAGCGAAGAGGCCTTGGTGGCGATGGGCCGACACCCGTGGCCGGGCAATGTGCGTGAACTGGCCAACCGTGTGCGCCGTGGCCTGGTCCTGGCTGAAGGGCGCCAGATCGAGGCGGTTGACCTGGGATTGCAAGGCCCGCAGGCCGTGTCGCCGCCGATGGCGACACTGGAAGATTACAAGCACCGCGCCGAGCGCCAAGCGTTGTGCGACGTACTTCACCGGCACAGCGACAACCTGAGTATCGCGGCCCGGGTGCTGGGCGTTTCCCGGCCGACGTTTTACCGGTTGCTGCACAAACACCAGATCCGCTAGGTTTTTTTCAAAGGGTGCATGCAAATCAAAATGTGGGAGGGGGCATAGGCCACACACCGCCGTAGCCGGTAACCACGATGCGAAGCGAGCCGCTCTTGCTTTTGATCTTGATCTCAGGCGCCCCGTTAAACCACGCTGGCCGAACGCAGGCTTGAATCCGTGGGTAACCCGGCAGGACGCCGGGTTAGCCGCACTGGGCCATGGATGGCCCATTGCGGCGGCCCACGGATTCAAGCCGGAGAGAGGGCACACCGAGCATTAGCGAGGTGCCGAGTGGTGGGGCAAGAGCGTTTTGCTTACTTTTGCGCTTTTCAAAAGTGAGCCGCTGTAAAAGCGGAACCTATTGCAGCCGTTACCGCAGAAACGGATATGTACTCGGTCTGATCCACATCTTGGTCGGCCCTGAGGCCGCCATCGGGGGCAAGCCCCCTCCCACATTTGGGCCGGGATCGACACAAAATTCTGGTCGGCCCAGAGGTCGCCATCGGGGGCAAGCCCCCTCCCACATTGGACCGGGATCGACACAAAATCCTGGTCGGTCCTGAGGCCGCCATCGGGGGCAAGCCCCCTCCCACATTTGGGCCGGGATCGACACAACATCCTGGTCGGTTCTGAGGCCGCCATCGGGGGCAAGCCCCCTCCCACATTTGGGCCGGGATCGACACAACATCCTTGTCGGCCCTGAGGCCGCCATTGGGGGCAAGTCGAATCGTCGCACCGCCCCTCCCACATTTAAAAAGTGTTTACCTCTCAATCAAAAGTAATACGGGAATTTCAGACTGAACGTGAAGTCAGGCGCGTCATCGGTCATCCCGATCGCCAGGTTCGGCACGATGGTCAGGTTATCCGAGGCCGCAATCGTCATGCCGACGTTGAAGTAGCCCGCATTCGCATCGCTGGACACCACCGACTGCCAGTCGCCGCCGTCCGGCTTGAGCTTGCTTTTGCGCTGCACCAGGTCGGACACCGAGAACGACATGCTCATTTTTTCGTTCAAGGCAAAGGCTACGCCGACACCGAACTGAAAGCTGTCGCCCAGGCGCACCTTGCCGCCCACCTTCTGGTTGACCTGACTGCTGATGTCATCGAACGAGTCTTCGAAGTTGTGGGTGTACGACAGCGAGCCGAACAACACCGCAGGGTCGAAGGTCTTGACCAGGGAGATGCCCGGTGTGACCGACCACACGCCGTTGCCCGTCGGCAGGCTTTCGGGCAGGTAGAGGTTGTCGTTGCTCGGTTGCCTGACCAGTTTGATGCCAAACGGCTCTTTACCCGTAGGCGCCTTCACCCGCACCGACACCACGGCGTCCGGCAGGTTAGGGGTTTCATCGAGGAATTTGTACGCCACGCCGAAGTTGACGTCGCCAATGGTGGGGTCGCGGGTCACGGACGCTTCCGAGGTGGCCGTGGCATCGTTGCCGGCGCCGCCGGACTGGTAGGTCGATTCGCGGTAGACCACCGGCACGTTGAGGTCGAACTGCCAACGGTTATCGAGGTTGTAGCGGCCGGTCAGGTCCAGGGTCCAGCTGTCGGATTTGATCCGGTCCAGGTTGATGTTGCCGAGAAAGATCGAGTCCAGCGCCAGGAAACCATTGAGGGTCAGCTGGCGGGCGTCGTAACGGGCATAGGTGATGCCGGTCTCGAGGCTGAACTTGCCGTTGCCGAAAAAGCCGCTGGCT
>NZ_CVTO01000030.1:0-10920 GCF_900004715.1 Pseudomonas sp. 24 E 13 | reverse complement strand
CGAGGTTTTGCTCGGTGACGGCGCGGGTGTTCTGTACGCCGCGCAGTTGGATGTAGTCCTGCGCGGTCTCGGCCAGCACCGACAGCAACACGGCGCGGCGGTCGTTTTCGGCAACGTCCAGGGTGGCGTCGGCGGCTTCGATCTCGCGCTTGACCCGGCCCCAGAAGTCCAGCTCCCAGGCAGCGGAAAAGCCCATGTCCCACTGGCTGAAGGCCGAGCGGCCGTTCTCGCCGGAGGGGTCGTTCAAGCCTTTAGCGCTGTTGCGCTTGCGCTGGTAACCGCCGCCCGCATCGACGTCGGGGTAGCGTTCGGCGGTGGTCACCTGGCGCATCGCGCGGCTTTGTTGCAGGCGGCTGCTGGCCAGCTTCAGGTCGAGGTTATCGCTGAGGGCGCGGCGCGTGAGCGCTGACAACTGCTCGTCGTGGAACACGTCCCACCAGCGCTCCTGCAACGGGTCGCTGCTGGCACGACTGGCTGCCTGACGCCCCTGGGGCTCACTCCATTGGGCCGCCTGCGGGCCTTGCGGCCGTTGGAAATCCGGGCCGACGGTGCAGGCACTCAGGCTGATGAGGCTCAAGGTGAGCCAGGCGAACTGTCTCATTGCTGGGCCACCTCAGGGTGGGGCGCGACCGCCTGTGTGTCGACACTGGCCTCCACCGACATACCGACGCGCAAGCGCTCGGTCAGCGGCTGATCGGGCTCCAGCACGATCTTCACCGGAATACGCTGCACCACCTTGGTGAAGTTGCCGGTGGCATTGTCCGGCTTGACCGCGGCGAAGGTCACCCCGGTGGCCGGTGCCAGGCTTTCCAGGTGACCGTTGAGCAACTCGCCGTCGAGGCTGTCGACGCGCACTTGCACGGTTTGGCCGGCATGCATGTGGGACAGTTGCGTCTCCTGGAAATTGGCCACGACATAGGCCTCGGCCAGCGGCACGACCGCAAGGATCTTGCTGCCCGGGGTCACATAGGCGCCGACCCGTACCGCCCGCTCACCGACCATGCCGTCCACCGGCGCGACGATACGCGTGTAGGACAGCTGATAACTGGCCATTTCCAGCGCGGCCTGGGCGCGCTTGAGCCCGCCTTCGGCGGCGTCACGCTGGGCCGTGAGGATTTCCACTTGCTTGCGTTCGGCGGCCAGCACTGCCGTGGACTTGGCCAGTCGCGCGGTGGCCTGGTCGATGCGGGTCTTGGCTTGCTGGGCGTTCTGCACGGTGCCTGCGCCGACGCCGGCGAGGTGGTTGTAGCGGTTCAGTTCGTGTTCGGCAAACGCCACTTCGGCACGGTCCGCCGCCACGGTGGCCTGGGCCTGGGCAATCACCGAACTTTGGCGCTCCAGGGTCGCGCTGGCGTTTTTCAGTTGAGCCTGGGCGACCAGGGTGTCGGCGTCGGCGGCCTGGGCGGCGGCGCGAAAGTCGCGGTCATCGATCAACGCCAACAGCTGGCCGGCTTTGACGCGCTGGTTGTCCTGCACCAGCACTTCCTTGATGAACCCGGCCACGCGAGGGGCGACCAGGGTGAAATCGGCGGCGACGAAGGCGTCGTTGGTGGTCTGGCGCCGGCTGCCCAGGAGGCCTGGCGCAACCAGGTACACCAGCACGCCGACGGCAAACACAGCGATAACGGAGACGGCGATTTTGTCTTTGCGTTTCATGAGAAATCCTTGGGGTCAGGTCGGTGCGCGAGGCGGAAAAATCCGCGTAGGCATCCAGAAAATCAGCAGGATCAGCGCCACCGCGACACCGGCCATGACGACATACAGATCCGAAGAGGTGAGCACCACGACTTGCGCGTGCAGGCGCTGCGCCAGGCCCGGCGCGTCGCCGTCGGCCAGGGGCGAATTGCCCAGGCGGTCCACCAGCATGGTCGAGTGAAAATGCCCGCGCTGGGTGGTCAGCGTATCCAGCACAGCGGTGGCGATCACGGCGGACAGGCCCTTGACGGTGTTGAACCAGGCCGAGGCGAACGGCCCTTCGATGGGCTGGATACTGCCGGTGGACAGCATCAGCAGCGGCAGCACAGCCATCGGTTGGCCGAAAATCTGCAGCAGGTACCAGCCATAAAAATCATCGCGAATCCACGCTGACGTCAGGTGCGAACTGCCGATGCAGCCCAGCACCAGCATGCCCAGGCCTATCCCGAGCACCCAGCGGCAATCGACCCGGCGCAGGTTGCACAGCGCGGCCACCAGCGGCAGCGCGATCAGTTGCGGCAGCGCCATCAGCAGCATCACCGGCGCGGTTTGCAGGGGGCGGTAGCCCTGGACCTGGGCGAGAAAACTCGACGGGATGATGATGACCGAGGTCAACACCATCAACACGCCGGCCAGCACGATCAACGCGAACGACAGGTTGCGCAGGCCGAGCATCTGCAACTTGAAGAACGGCAGCGGCTGCGACCATTCGTTGAGCATGAACAGCACCATCAGCAGCGTGCCGCCACTGAGCAGGAAGGTGATCAGGCCTGACTCGAACCAGTCCAGGCGATTGCCTTGCAACAGGCCGATCACCAGCATGCAGATGGCCGGGAAGCCCAACAGCAGACCGCGCCAGTTGAACTGCTTGAAACGCTCCAGGCGCAGCGGATCCTGCGGCAAGCCGTAGGCCACGGCGGCCATCGCCAGCAGGCAAGGCCCGACGATCTGCCAGAACGCCCATTGCCAGCCGACGTATTCGGTCCACAACGCCGCCAGCGGCGTGCCCAGGCTCGGGCCGAAGGTGGCCGTCAGGGCATAACCGGCCAAGCCGTATAACTTGACGTTGGCCGGCAGGAACCGCAGCGCCACGGTCATCAGCATCGGCGGCAACGCGCCACCGGCCAGGCCTTGCACCGTGCGCAGGAGCAGCAGGCTTTCGTAGTTCGGTGCGAACGGGCACAGGATGCCGAGCAGGGTAAACAGGCCGATGGCACACAGGGTGAAACGGCGCAGCGAGAGCGTCACCGCACACCACGGCGCGAACGCCATCGCCGCCACGGAGGTGGCGGTGTAGGCCGCGACCAGCCAGGTACCTTCGTCAAAGCCGATGTACAGCGCACCACGGATATCGGCGAGGGCGACCTTGGTGACCATCTCGTTGAGGCCGGACACCAGCACCGCCAGCAGCACGCCGACCAGGCCGATGATGATGCGCGGACCGAATACCGGTGGGCTGGGCGCAGTGGGTTGGGCTGCAGCCTCGAAGGCGGGGGCAGCGAGGGATGTCATGGACAGGTAACTCGGAATAAAGAAATACCCGAGCAGTTTAATCAGGCTCTAGCATGACAAAAAGTTACTTGTTGTCAGCTTATAAGTGCGTCAGACGCAATCCATGATTGGAGGGGCCAAGCGCTCATGTAGGAGCGAGCTTGCTCGCGAAAAACTCACAGGCGCCGTGTTCATTCAGGAAACAGGCGTTATCGTTGACGTTTTTCGCGAGCAAGCTCGCTCCTACAGACTGGCTGACGGCTGGGCTTCGAGCCAGGTGGCGTGGCAGCTTTCGCGCATGGTTTCGCGCAGCCATTTGTGTGCCGGGTCTTTGTCAAAGCGTGGGTGCCAGGATTGGGCCAATACCAGCGTCGGCAATGAGATTGGCAGCGGGAATGCGCGCAACGGCAGCTTCAGGCGCGTAGCGCTCAGGAGCGCTTCCTTGGGCACCGGCAGCAGCAGGTCGGAGTCGGGCAGCATGAACATCGCACCGTGAAAGCCCGGGGCGATCATTGCCACGCGGCGCTCCAGGCCCTGGGCATTCAACGCGGTATCGATCGGCCCACGGGCGATGCCGCGCCGCGAGATGCTGATGTGGGAATAACTGGCAAACCGCGCGGCGGTGATCTCTGCGTCGAACAGCGGATGATCTTCCCGCGCCAGGCCGACGAAGGTGGTCGAGAACAGGTTCTGCACCTTCACTTCGGGGCTCGCCGGCAGGGTATTGCTCACGCGCAAGTCCAATCGCCCTTCGCGCAGCGCTTCGTCGTCGGTGTCGCCTTCGGGCACGAAGCGCAGTTCGCAGAACGGCGCCACGCGCTGCATGGTGTCGAACAAGCGACCGCCATACACGCCGATGAAAAAGTCATTGGCGCGCACGCTGAAGCGGCGGCGCAGGGTGCTCAAGTCCACTTGATCGGCCGAGCGAAACAGCAACGCCGCCTGCTCCACCACAGTGCGCACTTGGCCTTGCAGCTCCAACGCCTTGGGGGTCGGTACCAGGCCGCGACCGGCGCGTACCAGGATCGGATCGCCGACCGCTTCGCGGATACGCGTAAGGGTGCGGCTCATGGCCGCCGGGCTCAGGTTCATCCGCCGCGCCGCGCCCACCACGCTGCCTTCATCGAGCAAGGCGTCGAGGGCGACCAGCAGGTTCATGTCCGGTAGTTGCATGCCAAGCACTCGTGATCGATCGGGAGTGAACTGGGCGCAATCCTATCAGGCTTTACCGGTTCAGAACGGCGCATCGCCCTGGATGGTGGTGCGCAACAACTTACGGCGCAGGTGGCTTGGGCAACCGGCGGCCAGGTGGATCAGCGAGCGGTTGTCCCAGAACACCAGGTCGTGGGGCTGCCACTGGTGGCGGTAGATGTTTTCCGGCAGCGCGCTGTGGGCGTAGAGCTGGGCCAGCAGGTCGCGGCTTTCGTCATCCGGCAGGCCGACGATGCGGGTGGTGAAACCTTCGCTGACGAACAGCGCCTTGCGGCCGTTTTCAGGATGGGTGCGCACGATGGGATGCACCACTTCGGCCACCTGGGCGAGCTGTTCAGGGGTCAGGGTCGGGCGCCAGTTACCTTCGAATTTGGTTTCGCTGTAACGCGCGGTGTAGGAATGCGCGGCGCGGCGCCCTTCGACGGCGTTGCGCAGGTGCTCGGGCAGTTGCTCCCAGGCCTTGTGCATGTCGGCAAACAGGGTGTCGCCGCCTTCGGACGGCAGTTCCTGGGCGTGCAGCATCGAGCCCAGGCTGGGCAGTTCCTTGTACGACAGATCCGAGTGCCAGAACTTGCCCGCATCGCCCAGGCCGATGGATTGGCCGTTTTCGATGATGTTGGAGACGATCAGGATTTCCGGGTGGTTGGCCAGCAGGAACTGTTTGAGCACGTGGATCTGCAGCACGCCAAAGCGCCGACTGAAAGCGATCTGTTGTTCAGGGGTGATGCGTTGGTCACGGAACACGATGACGTGGTGGTCCAGGTGCGCGCGGTGGATGCGGGCGAAGTCCTGGTCGTTGACGGGATGGGACAGATCCAGGCCGACGATTTCGGCGCCGACACTGCCGGGGAAGGGGCGGATGTCGAAGGTTTGAAGGGTGGCGGGCATTGGGTTCACTTCCGGCGGACAGGGCAGTGAATTTATAGGCCTGAGAATGGAAGTTTAAATACTGTTAGGGCATATCCATATGCATTGGTGATGCTGAGGGCCCTATCGGGGGCAAGTCGAATCGTCGCACCGCCCCTCCCACACTTGATTTGTGAACACATTTAAAATGTGGGAGGGGCGGTGCGACGATTCGACTTGCACCCGATGAGGCCGGAGCAGGCGATAGAGATCAGCGCTCGTGCAACGCCTCCGCCCGCGCCTTGATGATCGGCTTGAGCAGGTAGCTGAGGATGCTTTTCTTGCCGGTGATGATGTCCACCGAGGCAACCATGCCGGGGATGATCAGCAGCGGTTTCTCATCGGTGCCCAGGTGGCTGCGGTCGGTGCGCAGGGTGATCATGTAGTAGGTGGTTTTCTTGTCTTCATCGGTGATGGTGTCGGCGCCGATGCGTTCGAGCTTGGCCTTCAGGCCACCGTAGATGGTGTAGTCATAGGCGGTGAATTTGACCACCGCTTCCTGTCCAGGGTGCAGGAAGGCGATGTCTTGCGGGCGGATCTTGGCTTCCACCAGCAGGGTGTCGTCCAGCGGTACGATTTCGACCATGTCGCTGCCCGGCTGGATGACGCCGCCGACGGTGTTGACCAGCAACTGCTTGACGATGCCGCGCACCGGCGAGGTGACCAGGGTACGGCTGACGCGGTCTTCCAGGGCGCGGCCGGTGGATTCGGCCTTGTTCAGTTCGGTGCGCGCTTCGTTGAGTTGGGTCAGGGCTTCGCTGCGGAATTTGCCACGGGTCTCGTCGATCTTGCGCTGCACTTCCTTGATCGCCGATTCGGCGCGCGGGATCGCCAGGGTGGTGGCGTCCAGTTGGCCCCGGGTTTCCATTTCGGCGCGCTTGAGGCGCAGCACTTCCACCGGCGACACCGCGCCCTGGGCCACCAGCGGCTCGGACATGTTGATTTCCTGGCGTTGCAGGGACAACTGGCTGCGGTACTGGCTTTGCTTGGAGGTGAACTCACGCAACTCCTGTTGGCGCTGCACCAGTTGCTCCTGCAAACCGCCGACTTCGTCTTTCAACTGCTGGCGGCGGCTTTCATACAGTGAGCGCTCGTTGGCGGCCTGGCTGGGCGCGGCCTTGAGCACATCGTCGGGAATCGTCAGCGGGCGGTCGTCCACCTGCGCACTCAGGCGCTCGACGCGCAACTGCATGGCCAGGCGCAGCGCTTCGGTTTCCCCGGCGTTGGACACGAACCGCGTGTCGTCCAGACGAATCAAAGGCGCGCCGGCCTCGACGATCTGGCCTTCCTTGACGTACAGCTCGGCGACAATACCGCCTTCCAGGTTCTGGATTTTCTGCAGCTTGGACGACGGAATCGCCTTGCCGTCGCCACGGGTCACTTCGTCGATTTCGGAGAAACCCGCCCACACCACCAGGAACACAAAGAACGCGATGATGGCCCAGATGGTCAGGCGGATGACACGCGGCGCATCTTCGATCAGCGCTTTGTTGACCTCGGGCAGCGGCTGGCCCTGCAGCGAGTCGGAACCTTTGAAGTAGCGCCCGACCGCGCTTTTGATGGAGTTAAGCGACACTGATCTGCCCCTTTTTCAACGCTTCCATGACCACGGCTTTCGGGCCGTCCGCGAGGATCTGCCCACGGTCGACCACCAACAGGCGGTCCACCAGGGACAGCAGCGAGGCACGGTGCGTCACCAGGACTACGGTCTTGTTTTGCACCACGGCATGCAGGCGTTGTTTCAAGCGTTCTTCACCGGTGTTGTCCATGGCGCTGGTGGGTTCGTCCAGCAGCAGGATGGGCGGGTTGAGCAGCAATGCACGGGCCAGGGCGACGTTCTGGCGCTGGCCGCCGGACAGGTTCTGCCCACGCTCGCCAACCTGCAGCTCATAGCCTTGCGGGTGCAGGCGCGCGAATTCGTGCACACCGGCCAGTTCGGCGGCTTGCAGCACCATCTCGTCTTCGACGTACCGTGCACCGCTGACCAGGTTGTCACGCAGGGTGCCGGCCAGCAGTTGGATGTCCTGGGCGACGTAGCCGATGTTGTGGCGCAGTTCGCTGACGTCGATCTGGCGCACGTCCACGCCGTCCACCAGCAACGCGCCGGAGTCGGGTTGATACAGGCCGACGATCAGTTTGGCCAGGGAGCTTTTGCCCGAGCCGCTGCGACCGATGATGCCGATCTTTTCCCCTGGCTTGATCACCAGGTTGATGTTTTTCAGCGCCGGATTCTGTTGGTTCGGGTAGGTGAAATTCAGGCCCCGGCACTCGATGGCGCCTTGCAGGGTGCGACGGCTCATGGGGCGCTCTTCGAAATTGCGCTCCTGGGGCAGCTCCATCATCTGGTCCACCGAGGTCATGGTGACCTTGGCCTGCTGGTAACGCGTGAGCAGGCCCGACAGCGAGGCCAGCGGGCTCAACGCGCGGCCGCTGAGCATGTAGCAGGCAATCAGGCCGCCCATGCTGAGGTTGCCGTCGATGATCTGGTACACGCCGAACACGATCATGATCACGCCGGCCAGTTGCTGGATCAGCAGGGTCATGTTCATCGACAGGCCCGACAGCAATTTCACCCGCAGCTCGAGCCGGCTCAAAGTGCCGATGGTCTGTTCCCAGCCGTACTGGCGTTCGCTCTCGGCATTGTTGACCTTGACCGCATCCAGCCCGGCGAGGGTTTCGATCAGGCTCGACTGGCGTTCGGCGGCCAGGGCCATGGTGCGTTCCATGGTCGCGACCAAAGGTTTTTGCAGGGCGTAGCCGATCCCCAGCGCAATCGGGAACGCCAGCACCGGAATCCACACCAAATGGCCACCGAGCAGGGCGATCACCAGGAAGATCAGCAGCGTGAACGGCAGGTCGATCAGGCTGGTGAGGGTCAGGGAGGCGAGGAAGTCGCGCAGGCTCTGGAACTCATGAATGTTCTGCGCAAAGCTGCCGACGCGCGCCGGGCGGTACTTCATCGACATGCCGACTATGCGCTCGAACAAGGTGGCGGAGATGATCAGGTCGGTTTTTTTACCGGCCAGGTCCAGGCACAGACTGCGCAGGCTCTTGAGCACCAAATCGAACAGATAGGCGCCGCAGATGCCCACGGCCAGCACCCACAGCGTAGAGGTGGCCTGGTTCGGCACCACGCGGTCGTACACGTTCATCACGAACAACGGCGCGGCCATGGCGATGATGTTGATCAGGAAGCTGGCGGCGATGGCGTCGGTATAGAGCCAGCGCGAACGCTTGAGCGTGTCACGAAACCAGGATCGGGCCCGGGGAATCAGCGTGCCGTGGTTAACGTCGAATTTGTGCTGCGGCTGGGCAAAGAAGACTTTGCCGGTGTAGTCGTCGACCAGCAGCTCGCGCTTGATCAGCACTTCACCGCCATCGCTTTCGCTGAGCAGCACCCGCGCCTGATCGTCGCCTTCCCAGCCGAGCAGCACGGTACTGCGCCCGTCCTTGAGCAGCAGCAGCGCCGGTAACGCGATGGCCGGGATCTGTTCGAGCCTGCGTTGCAGCAGCCGCCCCTGCAGGCCGGCCCGCGCGGCGGCACGCGACAGCAACTCGGCACTCAGGCGCTGCGAAGGCAGCGGCAGGCCGGTGGTGAGCATGGCCGCGCTGGCCGGTTTCTGATGCAGGGCGCAGAGTGCCAACAACCCGTCGAGTAACGGGTCGTCGTGCAGCGTGCGTGGATCATGACTGAGGTGAACTCGACTGACTTCGGATTCCACGCGGTGCACTCTCGACTAACAGATGGGGCTATGGGGTGACTCAGTTCATTCCAGGCAGTTGAACTTTGGGCTTCACATCGTTTTGCACGACGGAGGCCATTGGAGCGACGACGCCTTGGCTTTTGAGCAATTCGCCCATGGTCGCCTTGATTCGGTACTGAGTAAATAACTGAATATTCTTGATCTCTTCCAGGCGACGCGAAGCGGTGAACAATTCGTTCTCGCTGTCGAGCAAGTCCAGCAGGGTACGTTGGCCCAGGCTGAACTGTTGCTGGTAGGACGTGCGCACGCGGGTGCTGTGGTCCACGTACTGCTGGGCCACCGGCAGTTGCGCGTTGGCGTTGTTCAAGGCGTTCCAGGCCAGGCCCAGTTCTTCATTGAGCTGGCGCAAGGCGTTGTTGCGGATGTCCAGGGCCTGGTTGGCCTGGTATGACTTCGATTGCAGGTCGGCCTTGTTGCTGCCGCCGGCAAACAGGTTGAAGCGCATGCGCACCATGGCTTCCCAGCCGTTGCTGTGGTTGGCGTCACCGGAGACGTTGTTGTCGGCGTTGGTGCCCAGCTCAGCGTCAAAGCGTGGATAGAAGCTGGATTTGGCGGCCGCGTATTGCTTCTCGGCGGCGGAGATGTCCGACTCGGCCGAGCGCAGCACCGGGCTGTTGTCGAGCATCTGGCGCCGCGCTTCATTCAGGTCGGCCGGGAGCATGGCCATGAACGGCGCCGGGCGCTCGAGCTGGTCGGGCATCTCGCCAACGGCGCTGAGGTAGTTGGTTTGCGCATCCGCCAGGTTGGTCTGCTCGGTGATCAGGTTGTTGCGGGCCTGGGCCAGACGCGCTTCGGCCTGGTCCTGGTCGGCGCCGTTACCGACGCCGCGCTGGGTGCGCAACTTGATCTGATCGTAAATGCGTTCGTGGTTGCGCAGGTTTTCTTCGGCCAGGCGCACGAACTCGCGGCGGGTCAGCACTTCCAGGTAGACCTGGGCAACGGTCAACGCGGTGCGCTCGGACGTACCGAGCAACGAATAGGCACGGGAGTTGACGTTGGCCTGTTGACGCCCGACTTCGCTGGAAGTGGCGAACCCATCAAAGATCATTTGCTGCAGGCGCAGGCTGGATTCACCGCGATTGAGGGTGTCCCAGTGGTTGCCGCCCGTGCCGTTCGCGGCGCGGGTGGAAGCGTTGTCGGTGCCCGCACGGCCATAGCCGGCATTCAAATCGACACGCGGCAGATACCCACCCTGCGCCGCACGCAATTGGTAATCGGCGGCGATGCGGCTGTTTACACCCGCTTGAATTTCAGGATGCACATCCATTGCCTGCTGCATGGCTTGAGGCAGCGTCTGGGCTTGTACAAAGCTGGCGGCGAGAACGAACGGTATTGCCTTGAACAGGTGCAGACGCATTAAAAATTCCCCAGGACTTCTTGTCTCAAATCACAGCGATTGGCGCCGCCGCGTCGGATAATGGCTAGCGTAATGACCGTACGTCGGAAAGTTCAAAAAGCGGAACTGCTTCACACATGTAGGACGGTTCGCCGCATAAATATCAATGTGACATTACGGGGGCGATTGTTTAGGATGGCGACCATAAGGTCAATAGTTTGGCATAAACTAGATAGCTAAAAATTCTAGCCAATAATTTGACGTCAGTAAGTGTTCAGACTACGCCCCCTCCAGTTTGGCCCTCCCTATTGAGCGGCCACATGGAATCATCAGAAACGGATCGCCGGAGAAATATTTAATGAGCAATGTTGTTGCCATCGTCAAAAGCATTGTTGGTCAAGTGTTCGTTATTTCTCCGGAAGGGGCACGCCGTGTTCTGGTTGAGGGTGATCGCCTGTTTGCGGGCGACCAGATTGATACGGGCCTGTCGGGCGCAGTGAGCCTGGAGCTGGCTGA
>NZ_CVTO01000092.1:8282-24094 GCF_900004715.1 Pseudomonas sp. 24 E 13 | reverse complement strand
AAGAGCGTTTTGCTTACTTTTGCGCTTTTCAAAAGTGAGCCGCTGTAAAAGCGGAACCCTAAGTGGCCGTTACCTAAATAATGGATATGTACTCGGTCTGATCCAAGATACTGGCCAGCCCAGAGGCCGCCATCGGGGGCAAGCCCCCTCCCACATTTGGACCTCGGATCGGCACAAGATACCGGCCGACTCCAAGGCCGCCGCACTTGCGCTCAAGCCACACGACTCTCCTTCTTCAAACTCTCCATATCAATCACAAACCGATACTTCACATCCCCCTTGAGCATCCGCTCATACGCCTCATTGATCCCCTGAATATCGATCATCTCAATATCCGAAACAATCCCGTGCTTGGCACAGAAATCGAGCATCTCCTGGGTTTCCTGAATCCCCCCGATCAACGAACCCGCCAGGCTGCGGCGCTTGAAGATCAGGTTGAACACCGCAGGCGACGGGTGCGGGCTGTCAGGCGCGCCGACCAAGGTCATGGTGCCGTCGCGCTTGAGCAGGCTGATGAAGGCATCCAGGTTATGCGGCGCAGCGACGGTGTTGAGAATGAAGTCCAGGCTGTTGGCAACCTTGGCCATTTCATCCGCGTTCTTCGACACCACCACCTGATCGGCACCCAGGCGCAGGCCATCTTCGCGCTTGTTCGGTGAAGTGGTGAACAGCGTCACATGGGCGCCCATGGCGTGGGCAATCTTCACCGCCATGTGCCCTAGCCCACCGAGGCCGACCACCCCGACTTTTTTGCCCGGGCCGACCTTCCAGTGGTGCAGCGGCGAATAGGTGGTAATCCCGGCACACAGCAACGGCGCCACTGCCGCCAGGTTGGTGTCGTCGTGGGAAATGCGCAGCACGAACTGCGCCTTGACCACGATGTTGTCGGAATAGCCACCGTAGGTGTTTTCGCCGCCGAACAGCGGCCCGTTATAGGTGCCGGTGAAGCCATTCTCGCAATATTGCTCCTCGCCCTCGGCACAGGAGGCGCATTGCTGGCAGCTGTCGACCATGCAGCCGACACCGGCCAGGTCACCCACCTTGAACGTCTTCACATTGGCGCCGACCGCCGTCACACGGCCGACGATTTCATGGCCGGGGACCGAAGGATAAAGAGTGTTGTTCCACTCGTTGCGGGCGGTGTGCAGGTCGGAATGGCACACGCCGCAATACAGAATGTCGATCTGTACGTCATCCGCGCCGGGGGCGCGGCGCTCGAAGGTAAAGGGCTTGAGCGAATCCTTGGAGTCCCGAGCGGCGTAGCTGTAAGTCCTGGCCATTTCGTTCACCTGTATGATCTGACGGAAGAGTTCGGTGGACACGCCTGGCCGCTGAAACGTTCAACCGAGCACGTCCATACAAGCCGCGCGGCGGCTTTTGGCGCAAGCTTTCGAGACATAAGCCCAGGCGGATTTTCAACTCACTGTTTTCATGCAGACAAAGGAGTTTCAGATGAGCACATTCGTTGCCAAAGACGGTACCCGGATCTATTTCAAGGATTGGGGCAGCGGCAAGCCCGTGTTGTTCAGCCACGGCTGGCCGCTGGATGCCGACATGTGGGAATACCAGATGGAATACCTGAGCAGCCGTGGCTTTCGCACCCTCGCGTTCGACCGCCGGGGCTTTGGTCGCTCGGACCAGCCGTGGACCGGCAACGACTACGACACCTTCGCTGACGATATCGCCCAGTTGATCGAACACCTGGACCTCAAGGACGTGACCCTGGTGGGCTTCTCCATGGGCGGCGGCGATGTGACCCGCTACATTGCGCGCCATGGCAGCGCACGGGTCGCCGGCCTGGTGCTGCTCGGCGCCGTGACGCCGATCTTCGGCCGGAAGGACGATTACCCGCAGGGCGTGCCCGACGACGTATTCGATGGCATCAAGGCCGGCCTGCTGAAGGATCGCGCGCAGTTCATCAGCGATTTCAACACGCCATTCTTCGGCCTCAACAAGGGCCAGAAAGTCTCGGACGGTGTGCTCACCCAGACCCTGCAGATCGCCCTGCAGGCCTCGCTCAAGTCCACCGTGGACTGCGTGACCGCGTTCTCGCAGACCGACTTCCGCCCGGACATGGCCAGCATCGACGTGCCGACCCTGGTCATCCACGGTGACGGTGACCAGGTCGTGCCGTTCGAAACCACCGGCAAGGTCGCGGCCGAGATGATCAAGGGCGCGCAACTGAAGGTGTACAAGGACGCGCCCCACGGGTTTGCCGCTACCCATACCCAACAACTCAATGAAGACCTGCTGGCGTTCCTGAACCGCTGAAATCCCTGTGGGAGGGGGCTCTCGATGAGGGAGAGCCCCCTCCCACATTTGGTTCAAGACTCACTCATCAGCCGCAGGCGCTTGACCATCGGCACACACGCCAACACCAACCCCGAGGGCGAGTGATACACCGCCTGCTCATCCCCCACATAGCCGCACGCCCTGTAGAAACTCACCGCATTGAGCGTCGCATCCAATACCACCTCTTCAACGGCGATATGACGCGCGACCGTCTCCAGGTGGTCGAGCATTGCCTTGCCATACCCCCGCCCGGTGAATGCGGGACGCACAAACAAGGCGCCGACTTCATTGTTGGCAAGATCGAGCATGCCGGTGGCGACTGGCTCGCCGTTCACACAGCCCAGGTAGAAGCGTTTTTCCATCAGCACGCTGTAACCATCGCTCGCACTGCCACGCGTCCAGAGCGCCATTTGTTCTGCGGTGTAGGCGCCGATGCATTGGCCGAGAATAGCCTCACGACGAATCTCAAACGCGCTGTCGGCATCCTCTGGCGTAGCTCGTTTTATCTGCAACACAGCCTTCTTCCTTCCTTGATTTCAATATGCCATTAGCCCATGTGTGCTAATCGACCCGCGCTTCCCCCGGCGCTATATTCCCCGGCACTTCCAACGCTCAGCCAACACCGCGCACTCAATGCGCGAAGGGTCGTTGCGCGCTGGAAAAACCAAAACAATCCCAAGGAAGAAGCATTATGAAACTCCCCTCCCCTGTGACGCGCCTTGCCCTGCTCGGCGCCTTGATCATCAGCGTTGCCGGTTGCAGCAATATCAAACCCACCGAAGACCATCTCAAGAAACTCTCAGAGACCAACCTGGGCGAACCGGTCAAACGCATCTCCAATGTACGCAGCGACTCCATGACCACCTACTACGTGGTCAACACCGCCTCCGGCGAGTACAACTGCTCGGTGCCCAGCGGTGCCAGCGGCGGCGCGTTTGCGATTGCCAGCTTTGGCCTGATGAAACCCGCGGCCTATTGCATGCCCAAGGGTGCGCGGGGCAATGGGTTGACGCCGTTCACACAATAATTTTTTCCTGGCTGAGCTCACGCAAGGCGCCGCGCAGTTCTGCAGGGCGCACCGGTTTGGACAGAATGGCGATCTGACGGTCGTGCAACGCAGCCTGGATTTTCTCCACGTCATGCCCGGTGAGGATCAGCGCCGGCACCGCCCAGCCGCGTTGCCGGCGCAAGTGGTCGATGCATTCGATGCCGGTGGCGTGGTTGCCCAGGTCATAGTCAGCGACGATGATGTCGCAGTCGCTGACCAGGCCCTGCCCCGTGGACTCGGCCTGCACCTCGCAGCCCCAGCGCTCGAGCAGCGCCCGGGTGGCCAGCAGCACATTATGGTCATCTTCGACCAGGCACACTTTCAAACCGCTGAGCAGGCCGGCCTGGCGTGCGTCGTCACGCGATGCCGGTTGAGCCGGCGCAGTGGCCAGGGCCAGGCCATGCAGACCTACCGAAGTGCCACGGCCCACCCGCGAACGCAGGCTCACCTGCAGCCCCATCAACTGCCCAAGGCGCTTGACGATGGACAACCCCAGGCCGACGCCTTCGACGTCCTTGTCGCGCAGTTGGCGCACGCGATAGAACTCTTCGAAGACCTTCGCCAGATGCTCCCCTGCAATCCCCCGGCCCTGGTCATGCACCTCTACCACCAGGCGGTTATCGCGAAGACGCACACCGATCAGCACTGGCCGTTGCGCGCCATACTTGAAGCAATTGGAGAGCAGGTTTTGCACCATGGTCGCCAGCATCCCCGGATCCACCAGCACCCAGTGGGCGCACGGTCGCAAGCGCAACTCCACACCCGCCCAGCGTGCGGCTTCGGCGTTCTGGCGTACCAGGTCGGCGAGAAAATCGCCCAGATGGATCACTTGGTATTTGGGCAGCAGACGCCCGTTGTCCAGGGTGTAGAGGTCGAGAATGGAACGGAACAACTGCGACACGTTGAGCAGCGAGCGATCGATATTGTCCACCAGCCGCCGTTCGTCATCGCCCAGGCGGGCTTCGCGCAGGCAGGCGGTGAACAGGCCGATGGAGTGGATCGGCTGGCGCAGGTCATGGCTGGCCTGGGCGAGAAAACGGGATTTTTCCAGGTTGGCGGCGATGGCTTGTTCGGAGGCCTTGCGCGTACGCTCCAGCAGGATATGGGCGTAGATCGGGATCACCGTGCTGGTGATCATCAGCATCAGCACCATGAACGGCTGTGCCTGCCACCACGGCGTGAGCTGGTAGACCATCAACAGCGCCAACAACGCCAGCCCCGTGGCAATCGCCAGGTAGCGCGACCCATAGCGCATGCCGTTGCCCAGGTTGACCCACACCATCACCGCATACAGCGGCAACGCCGCCTCACCGCCCACCACCAGCCCAAACGAAGTGCCGGTATAGTCGTGGAGCATGCCGAAAATCCGCCGCGCCGGGTAATGCCCGGGCCAACGCGCGATCACCTGGCGCAAGGCAATGGACGCCAGCAGGAACAGGACGATATACAGGAGCACCGGCCAGTAGGTGTCCAGCGAATGCCCGGGCAAAAAGCCCAGCACGCCTATATACACAATGGCGATGGTTGCCACCACAATGCGCAGGTTCGCCTGGTCGAGTTCGGAGTTGGTCTCGAGCCCCATGGGTTACGTCCTTGTTGTCATAGCCCTGGCCCTTTGTACGAGCGAGGCGGGCATTGGGCCCGATAATAAAACAGCATGCCTGCACACAGCCATGCCCAGCAAGGAGCTCACCATGACCGGCCGGATTATTATCGCCGACGACCATCCGATGTTTCGCGAAGCCATGGCGCGCACCGTGCAACGCCTGCTGCCCGAGGCCCGGGTACAGGAAGCCGGCGACCTGGACGCGGTGCATGGGTTGCTGCTCGACCCAGGCGACATCGATACCCTGATCCTCGACCTGCGCTTTCCCGGCCTGACCTGCATCAGCCAGCTCGCCGACCTGCGCCGGCAACTGCGGCGTACCACGTTGATCGTGGTCTCGATGGTGGATGATCCGGCGCTGATCGAACAGGTCATGGCCCTGGGCGTCGACGGTTTTATCGGCAAGAACATCGCCCCCGACGAAATCGGCCACGCGCTGCTGGCGATCCGCGACGGTGAGGTGCTGGTCAGGTTCGCCCCCTCCGGCCTGCTGCCGCTGGACACCCATACGCTCACCCCGCGCCAGCAGGACGTGCTGCGCCTGATTGCCCAGGGCAAGACCAACAAGGAAATCGCCAAGGCCCTGGATATTTCACCGTTTACCGTGCGCATTCATGTGTCGTCGTTGCTGCGCAGCTTGAAGGTGACGACGCGGGCGGCGGCGGCGGTGAAATACTCCGGGGAGTTCTAGATCCAAAACTGTGGGAGGGGGCTTGCCCCCGATGGCGGTGTATCAGTCACTGTAGGTATTGACTGAACCACTGCTATCGGGGGCAAGCCCCCTCCCACATTTGGATCTCAGTGGCGTCTTCTACCCCGTTACCAACTCCCCGACGCCCCGCCGCCGCCACTGGAGCCACCCCCACCGGACGAGCTGCTGCCGGAACTGGAGCCGCTGGAACTCGAACCGGAGCCACCGCCCGATCCAGACCCCGAGCCCTCGCCGACCTTGCCGAAAAGAATCAACGCCACGAACGACGCGATAGGGAACGCCAACAGCCAGCCGTCGCGGCCGTGATCGATCACCAGCCCGGCCACCCCATACACCACGCCCGCCGCCACCAGTCGCACGATAAAACCGGTGCGGCTGGTTCGCCAGGTGTGCCGCATGATCAGCAGCAGCACCAGGTACAACCCCAGCACCACCAACACGCACACCGGCCACAGCAGCCAATGGATGAAACTGATGTCCACGTAGCGGTCCGCCACCACCAGAGCGGCGATATAGATCAACAACCCGATCACGCCGTAGAACAGCGCCCGCACCTGCCACAATGCGCCAAACAGGGCACCGCCGATCACTATGGTCAGCGGCATGACAAACAGAAACATCGGCCATTCCCGCCCGCCGCCCAGCAGCGTCAGTAACAGCGTGGCCGCCGCCGCAACGATCAACGCCTTGTGCCAGTGCAGTTTGCGGGAAGCCAGCAGCACACCCAGCAGGCCGCCCAGCACAAATGCCACCAGTAGCGCGATGAACTGCGGATTGATCCGGGGCGCGGCCACCTCGGGCAGGTCGCCGCCGTCCACCAGCACCGTCAGCGCGTCCACGCCCTGTTGAACACCGCCGGCAAAGTCGCCCTGACGAAACGCGGGGGTGATGCGCTCTTCGATGATGCGATGGGCCAGCAGGTCGGTGACCGTGCCTTCCAACCCGTACCCCACCTCGATGCGCAAGGTGTGATCGTTCTTGGCCACCACCAGCAGGATGCCGTCGTCGACGTCCTTGCGCCCCAGTTTCCAGGCGCGGAACAGTTGGTTGGCATAGTCTTCGATGGCGGTATCACCAGTGCTGGGCACCAGCAATACGGCGACCTGCGCGCCTTTGCGCTGCTCCAGGTCGGCCAGTTGCTGCTTGAGGCGCTGGACGCTGTCCGCGTCGAGGGTGTTGGTCAGGTCAATGACGCGCTGGTCAAGCGCAACGCCGATAGGCGAAGTGTCGGCCCTGGCGGTGATCAACAGACTGGCCAGTACCAGAACCAGCACGCTCAAGACTGATTGCCGTAGCATCACCATCATGTATTGTTACCTGAAGTTTCTTCCTGAAGGCGCCGACTTTACCCTATCTGCGTGCAAGCGCGTGACCCAGGGCCCGCGACTCTCTAAACTGCCGCTACGCCGCATAGCACTAAGCCATCTACGAGAACGCCATGGACCTACGTCACCGCAACAACGTCAGTGTGATGGGCCAAGGGTCTTCGACCTTGGTGTTTTCCCATGGCTTTGGCTGCAACCAGGCGATGTGGAATGCCCTGGCGCCGCATTTTCTCGAACGCTTTCGCGTGGTCCTGTATGACCTGGTCGGTGCCGGGCTGTCGGACCTCAGCGCGTTCGATAAAGACAAATACGCGACGTTGGGCGGCTATGCCCGCGATCTCAACGAAATTATCGACGCCTACGCCCAAGGCCCGGTGATTCTGGTGGGGCACTCGGTCAGCGCAATGATCGGCACCCTTGCCGACCGTCTCGCCCCGGGGCGCGTGGCGGCGCATGTGATGATTGGCCCATCGCCGTGCTATATCGACACCTACGGCTATGTCGGCGGTTTCAAGCGCGGCGATATCGACGACCTGCTCGACACCCTCGACAGCAACTACCTGGGCTGGTCCAGCAGCATGGCGCCGGTGATCATGGGCGCCCCGGACCAACCTGAACTGAGCGCCGAACTGACCGCGAGTTTCTGCCGCACCGAACCCGACATCGCCAGGCAATTTGCGCGGGTGACCTTTCTTTCGGACAACCGCCAGGATGTGATCGGCCTGACCACGCCCGTATTGATCCTGCAGTCGAGCGACGACTTGATCGCGCCCGTGGCCGTTGGCGAATACCTGCATGCCGTGCTGCCCAACAGCACCTATCACCTGGTGGACAACATCGGCCACTGCCCGCACATGAGCGCGCCCCAGGCGTGCGCGGCGGCGATGGACACGTTCCTGGCGCCGTGGGCAATCGCCAATGCCGGCTGAGTCGCTGTTCGACAACGCCGCCTGTGCCCTGGCGGTGACCCGGCAAGACGGTACGATTGTGCACGCCAACCAGCGCTTGAGCGACTGGCTCGGCCTCAGCGCAGCCCAACTGATCGGGCAACGCTTTCAAGACCTGCTGACCATGGGCGGACGGATTTTCTACCAGACCCATCTGGCGCCGATGCTGCGTATGCATGGCAGCGTCAACGAGGTGAAGCTCGACATTCGCCATCGCGACGGGCACAAAGTCACGGTGCTGCTCAATGCCAGTCAGCGCCAGCAGGCCGAGGGCGTGGTGTACGATCTGGCGCTGTTCGGCACCACCGACCGCGACAAGTACGAGCGCGAGCTGCTCAACGCACGCAAGCTGGCCGA
Organism: Pseudomonas sp. 24 E 13; assembly: GCF_900004715.1. Classification (NCBI taxonomy): domain Bacteria; kingdom Pseudomonadati; phylum Pseudomonadota; class Gammaproteobacteria; order Pseudomonadales; family Pseudomonadaceae; genus Pseudomonas; species Pseudomonas sp. 24 E 13. The sequence goes on along the minus strand of NZ_CVTO01000092.1, from coordinate 15,807 downwards.
AGCGCTGCTTGAAGAAAAAACCGCCACCGAACGGGCCCTGCACCAGGCCAAGGCCGAACTGAGCGAGGCCTATGCCATTGCCCAGCAACGCGCGTTGTTCGCCGAACAGATGGTGGCGATTGTCAGCCACGACTTGAAGAACCCGCTGACCGCGATCCGCATGGCGTCGGACTTTCTTCGACGCGGCGAGCGCACGCCCAAGGAACTCCAGTTGCTTGGGCATATCGACCAGTCGTCCGAACGCGCCCAGCGCATGATTGCCGACATGTTGGACTTCACCCAGGCCCGGGTCGGCCAGGGCATCACCATCAGGGCCCAACCGCTGGATCTGCACGACGTGATTCATCGCGCCGTGGACGAACTGCGGGTGGCCTTCCCCAGAGCCACGCTGGTGCATCAAACCCAGGGCCTTGGCAATGCGTGCCTGGACGCCGACCGTGTGCAGCAGGTGATCGGCAATCTCGTCGCCAATAGCGTGGCCTATGGCGACCTGCAACAGCCGGTCACCATCACCTCGCGCCTGGGTGCCTGGGGCGCTGAGGTGTCGGTACACAACTACGGCGCGCCGATTCCGCAGACGTTGCTGGCCGGGCTGTTCGAGCCCATGACCCGCGGCACTCACCAGGGCAGCGATGTGCGCAGCGTAGGCCTGGGCCTGTATATCGTGCGCGAACTGGCCAGGGTGCACGGCGGCGATGTGGCGGTTAGCTCCTGCGCGACGCGCGGCACCACCTTCAGCGTGACGTTCCAGGCAGGTACGCCGTACCTTGCATGATCGGCTCGACGCTGCCCGTCAATACCACCCCGCCCTGCCCGTCCCACTGCACCGTCAGCGTGCCGCCGTCGCATTCGACTTCTACCTTGTCATCGAGCAGCCCGCGCCGCACACCGTTGACCACCGCCGCGCAGCAACACGACCCGGAGCCTAAAGGCACGCCACCGCCACGTTCCCAGATACGCAGGCGGATACGGTTGCGGTCAAGCACCTGGACAAAATGCACATTGGTCCTGGCCGGGAACAGCGGGTGACGTTCCAGGGCCGGGCCGATGGCTTGGACATCGACGACGGCGATGTCGTCCACGAAAAACGTGCAGTGCGGGTTGCCCATGCCGCAGGCAGCCGGCTCACCGTCGATAGGCAGCACGCGGGTGTCCATCGCCCTGGCCAGCGGCACGCCGGCCCACTCCAACGAAGGCGCGCCCATGTCTATCGAGACGCGCTGGCCACTGACGCGCACGCATGTCAGCAAACCTCGGTCGGTGCGCAGCACAATGGCGTGGGTGCCGGTTTCATGCATCAGGCGATCAGCAACGCCGCGTGTCGCGCTGCCGCAGGTTTGCAGGGGCGTGCCGTCGGTGTTCCAGAATTGCACGCGGGCGGCGGCGTCTTCGCAGTCGAGAATCACGGCGAGCTGATTGAAACCGATACCGGTATGTCGATCCCCCAGGCGCCGGGCGATTTGCGGGGTAATGGGGTTATCCTGGCCACGGCGGTCGATGATGATGAAGTCGTCGCCGTGGGCGTGCATCTTCACGAAGGGTAAAGTCATGGGCAGTCCTGTGGTCAACTGAGCAGCCCTACTCTAACACCCCTGCAGGAGCGAGCTTACTCGCGAAAAGCGCAGGGACCGCACGTTTTTACCTGGAACTACGCGTTATCGTTGACGTTTTTCGCGAGCAAGCTCGCTCCTACAAAAGGATTGGTGGACCATGCTTATCGTATTCAGCGGCCTGCCCGGCACCGGCAAGACCACGATTGCCAGGGAGTTGGCACGCCGGATGGGCGCGGTTTATCTGCGCATCGATGTGATCGAACAAGCGCTGCGCGAGTCTGGTGCACTGGCCGGCGATGTGGGTGCCGCAGGCTACGGCGTGGCGAATGCGCTGGCATTGAGTAATGTGCGTGTGGGCCAGCGAGTGATCGCTGACTGTGTGAACCCGGTAAGGGAAAGCCGTGAGGCTTGGCGGGCCGTGGCCCTGGCGGCGGGCGTTGAACTGATCGATATTCTGGTGGTGTGTTCTGATCAGCAGGAGCATCGGCGCAGAGTGGAAAGCCGTGAGGGCGATATTCCAGGACTGCTGCCGCCGAATTGGCCATCGGTGCTGGCGCATGAGTATGAAGCCTGGGACAGCCCGCCCTTCACGCTCGATACGGCAGCGTTAACACCGGCGCAGGCCGTCGCCGCAGCCCATGCTTATCTGTCGAGTGTGAGAGCTGTTGAGCGTTAGCGCAGCTCCCACCCCTGATAGGCGTCAGCCGGGAAAATTGGCGCGCAAGGCCTTCAGGCCATCGCCGTACACGCCGGTAAAGAGCTCCTCCACCGCCGCATCCGTGGTGCCCGCAACCGGTGTAAACACGCCGGACCAGGTCACTTTCGCCGACGCGTCAGTCAAGGCTTCAACCTGCAAGGTCGCAAGGTAGGCGCTCACCGGAAACGGCGACTGTTCAATGGTGTAGCTGTAGGTGCGCGCCACATTGTCGAAGGTCTGCAACCGCTCGACGATCTCGCCGCCATCAGCGGTATGCAGGTGGCGCACGCGGCCGCCTTCGCCCGGCTCGCTCCTGGCGATAAAGGGCAGCCAGTCAGGCAGGCTGTTGAAGCCGCCGATCAGGTTCCAGACCTGGTCCGCCGACGCAGGGATTTCAATCACAGAAGAGGCTGTTGCCACGGTGAATACTCCATAACATTAATACAATTCAGATCGCCATGCTGTCGACCACACCGCCGTCGACCCGCAACGCGGCACCAGTAGTGGCAGACGACAGCGGTGAAGCAATACCACGGTGGCGCCGGATTGCGCCAGCGGTGCGGTGCCAAAGCCTATTATGCCGGGCTGGGCGGACCGCGGTGGCTGAGCTACACCGCGCCGCTATGGGCGGCATGGCATCGGATCAACTTGCGGCCGAGGCTATTTAACGGATGCTCCACAGCGCAAATGTGGGAGGGGGCTTGCCCCCGGTTGCGGTATATCAGCCATAGATGAGCTGACTGACCCACCGCTATCGGGGGCAAGCCCCCTCCCACATTGGACCGAGTCCGTATTCGATAACTTGTAAAGCTCAGCACTTCCCCCTAGCTTATGCACCCCCCGCCCAGCGCTTTAAGGCCTTGCCCATGGTTTTGCGTTTTCGTCCCGTCGTCACGTCACATTTCGCCCTCGGCCTGCTCCTCAGTGGCGGCATCGGTAATAGCCTGGCGGCGCAGATCGAACTGCCGGCGGTGAAGGTCCAGGGCCAGGATGAGTCCGGTTATCGCACTGATACCGCCGCGGTCGGCGGCTTCGATGAAGCGCCCCTGCTCGATACCCCGGCCTCCATCAGCGTGATCAACGCAGCCTTGATCAAGGACCAGCAAGCCCGTCTGCTCAGTGAAGTGCTGCGCAACGACGCCTCGGTGGGCGACAGCTACGCGCCCATCGGCTACTACGAAAACTTCGTGGTGCGTGGTTTCTCGCTGAATGCGGCCAGCAGCTACAAGATCAATGGGCGCACCATCACCGGCGAGCAGAACGTCGCTCTGGAAAACAAACAACAGGTCGAAGTGCTCAAGGGCCTGGCCGGGTTGCAGAGCGGCATTTCCGAACCCGGCGGCGTGATCAACTACGTGACCAAGCGCCCTGAGGAGGTGCGCTCAGTGACGGTGTCCACCGATGATCGCGGCAGCGGTTATCTCGCCACCGATGTCGGCGGCTGGTTTGGCAGCGAGCAACAATTTGGCCTGCGCGCCAACGTCGCCCATGAAGACCTCAATACCTACGTGGAACACGCCAACGGCCAGCGCGACTTTGTGTCCCTGGCCTTTGACTGGAACATCAGCCCCGACGCCGTGCTGCAGCTGGATGCCGAGTACCAGAACAAACAGCAGCGCTCGGTGCCGGGTTATCAACTGCTGGGCGGCACTGAAGTGCCTCACGACGCCTCGCCGAAAAAACTGCTGGGCCATCAGACCGGGGGCAAGCAGGTGGGCATCGATTCACTGAACCTCAACGGCAAATTCGAATACCGTTTCAGCGATCAGTGGAAAGGCAGCCTCAGCGCGGCGCGCAGCAAGGTGGTGATTGACGATTACAGCTCATTTGCCTGGGGCTGCTACGGTTCGACCAGCTGCAGCTCGGCAAGCGTGCCGAACTACTTCAGCCCCGAAGGCAATTACGACGTCTACGACTACCGCAGCCCCGACGATACGCGTCGAGACGACGAAATCCAGGCGGCCATGACCGGCCTGTTCGACACCGCCGGCATCGGCCATGAACTGACCTTCGGCACCAGCGCCTTTCGCCGGGTGATCGACAAGCGCAAGTCGGTCAACGAGATGATCGGCACCGCCAATATCGACGAACAGGTGCCGAGTTTTACCCCCACCGACAAGCCGTTGAACGACAGCCACCGCAACCTCGACAGCCGCCAGTACGGGCTGTTCGTCACCGACCGCATCCGCTTCAACGAGCAATGGCAAACCCTCCTCGGTGGTCGCGAAGTGCGCCTGGATGAAAAAGCCTTCGACGGCGTCACCGGCAAGCAAACACGCCACACCCAGCAGTACGTGTTCCTGCCCCAGGCCTCATTGATCTACAAACCGGTGGACAACGTTTCGCTGTACACCAGTTACAGCAAGGGCCTGTCTTTGGGCGGCACTGCGCCGTGGTTCGCAAAAAACGCGGACGAAACACTGGCGCCAACGCTCTCGCGCCAGCTCGAAGCCGGGGTGAAATACGACTGGCGCCGTATCAGCTTCGCCGCCGCCGTGTTCCAGACGCGCCAGGCTTACCAGTACGCCAAGCCCGACAGTGGCGGCTTCACCTACGTGCAACAAGGCCAGCAGAAAAACACCGGGATCGAACTGTCCGCCAATGGCTGGGCCACCGACCGCCTGCAGATTGCAACCAGCGTGGCCGCGATTCGGGCACGGGTGAGCGGCAGCGGCACGCCGGGCTATGAAGACCACCAGGCGATCAACGTGCCCACGCTGCGCGCCAGCCTGTACGCCGATTATGCGTTGCCGTGGGTCAATGGCCTGGCGGTGCTCGGCGGTGTGCAATACAGCGCCAAAAAGTACGCTAACCGCACCGGCAATGTGGAAGTGGGCGATTATGCGGTGGTCAATATCGGTAGCCGCTACACCACCAAAGTCGATGGCTATGAAACCGTGTTTCGCCTGAGCGTCGACAACCTGTTCGACAAGCGCTACTGGCGCGACGCCGGCGAGTACATGGGCGATGACTACCTGTTCCAGGGCGCGCCGTTGACGGCGCGCCTGAGTGCATCAGTGAATTTCTGATTATTTGGGCATCTTGCGGAACCCCACCGCCAGGCGGTTCCAGCTGTTGATGGTGGCAATCGCCACACTCAGGTCGACCTGTTCCTGCGCGCTGAACTCGGCCGCCAGGGCGTTGAAGTCTTCATCGGGGGCGTGGGTCTGGCTGAGCAGGGTCAGGCTTTCGGCCCAGGTCAGGGCGGCGCGTTCACGCGGGGTGAAGAACGGCGTTTCACGCCAGGACGACAGGGTGTACAGGCGGCGCTCGGTTTCACCGCCCTTGCGCGCATCGGCGGTGTGCATGTCCAGGCAGAATGCGCAGCCGTTGATTTGCGAGACGCGCAGGCGCACCAGTTCCAGCAGCGGCAGTTCGATGGACAGTTTGCCGACTGCCGCCTCCAGGGCCAGCATGGCTTTCATCGCGTCCGGGGAGGCGGTGTAGAAATCGGTACGGGTTTGCATGGTGGAACTCCAGAACGGTGGGATTGGTGCGCAGATTAGTCACCTGGGCGTTCTGGAGAAATAGCCAATCCGGGCGAAGAACAGGTGACCAATCTACAGGCCACGGCTCCTCAACCACTGCAGGAAACCTTTCTTCACCGGCACCACCGGCGCGTCTTCGGTCAGCGCCTGGGCGGCGTGCACACGGAAGTCGAGCAGCGCCTTCATGGCTTCGCCGATGTCATGGCGCGCGTCCAGGCAAGGCTTGAGGTATTCGTTTTCGATGCGGTACAGCGTGCAGAAGGTCTTGGCGGTGAAATCCGCCAGGGTGGCCTGATCGGTGAGGATGCCCGATTCGCCAATCACCTCACCCGGCCCCATGCGCCCGGCCTCGAACGTGTGGCCGACCTTGACCAGCATCACCGAGACCACGCCGGATTCGATGATGAACAGGTGATCGCTGACCTCCCCCGCCGGCAGGATCATGTCGCCGGCGCGGTAGGTGTGCAGGGTCATGTTCTGGCTGAAGGTGTCCTTTTCTTCCTGGCGCAGGGTGGAGAAGATCGACGACCGCTCAAGCAGTGCCCGCGCGCCGGAGACCGTGGCGGGCGTGCTGCCTTCGGTGGCGGACAACAGCCCCACGCCCGCCGCCTGCAAATGCCGGAAGGCCAGGTCGTAAAGCTGGTTGCGCACTTCGCGCTTGAGGCCCATGGCCGGCACGAAGCCGCTGATTTCATATTCCACGCCGCCACTGGCCGAGGCCTTGAACGCTACGCTGGGTGCCGGCTTGGCCAACAACGGGCGACAGCCCTGCATCGCCCGTTCAAGGGCCTCGATCACGGTTTGCGGGCGCGCATGGGGGCTGACTTGCAGGCTGACCGTCAGGCCGAACATGTCCGCCGGGCGCGAGAAGTTGATGATCTTGGCCTTGGCTGCCAGGGAGTTGGGGATCACCGCCAGGCTGCCCTGGGAGGTCTGCAGGCGTGTGGCGCGCCAGTCGATATCGGTGACGCGGCCTTCGGTGCCGTCGATGGAGATCCAGTCGTCGATCTGGTAAGGCTTGGTGGTGTTGAGCACGATCCCGGAAAACACGTCGCTCAGGGTGCTTTGCAGCGCCAAGCCGACGATGATCGCCACGGCGCCGGAGGTGGCGAGCACGCCCTTGACCGGCAGGTCGAGCACGTAGGCCATGGCGGCGATGATCGCGATCAGGAAAATCACCGCGCCCATCAGGTCCTGCAATAATCGCCCGGTGTGGCCGACCCGCTGCATCATCACCGCGCCGAGCAGGACCGTGAGGGTGCGCGCGGCGAACAGCCACCAGCCGATCTGCAAGGCCGTGGCCGCCAGGTGCCGGGCGGTGTCGTCGACATAGGGCGCCGCCTGCATGGGGTTCATGCCGTCGTTGAACAACACTGCGCTGAACACCGCGAAGATCACCAGCCGCGCGGCGAGTTTCCAGTTGGCCAGCGTGGGGGTGATAAGGCGCCATACGGCGATGTCGATGAGAATCAGCGCCAGGGCGCACACCATCGGGTTTTCAGCGATAAATGAGGGCATCCGGGCGACTCCAGGGCGAATGCCGAGAAGATCGCATGAAATGGGATTGGCGGGTATAGCAAATGTGGGAGGGGGGTTGCTGCCGGCCGACGGCTACTCAACTGACACGCTGCGGTCCACTGTGGGAGGGGCGGTGCGACGATTCGACTTGCCCCCGATGGCGGCCTCTGGGCCGACCAGGATGGTTGGATTGGACCGGGTACATATCCGTTTCTGCGGTAACGGCTGCTTAGGGTTCCGCTTTTACAGCGGCTCACTTTTGAAAAGCG
>NZ_CVTO01000092.1:0-8209 GCF_900004715.1 Pseudomonas sp. 24 E 13 | reverse complement strand
TAACGGGGCGCCTGAGATCAAGATCAAAAGCGACTCGCTGCGCATCGTGGTTACGGGTGGGCGCGGCTGCTTTATGTAGGAGCGAGCTTGCTCGCGAAAAACTCACAGGCGCCGCGTTGATTCAGGAGGCACGCGGTATCGTTGACGTTCTTCGCGAGCAAGAGCTAGGCGCCCCCCTCGCTCCTACAGAAGGCGGTGTACGCTTAACAGACTGGCCTTCAGGCCTGCATCCGCCCGAACTTGCCGGATTGGAAATCGGCAAACGCTTGGTGGATCTCCTGCTCGGTGTTCATCACGAACGGGCCGTGGCCAACGATGGGCTCGTCAATCGGCTCGCCGCTGAGCAGCAGCACCTTGGCGTCGTCGTTGGACTCCAGGGTGATGCGGTCACCGTCACGCTCGAACAACGCCAACTGCCCCTGGCGCGCGACTTCATCGCCATTGACTTGCACGGTTCCGCTCAGGATCACCAGCGCGGTGTTGCGCCCGGCGTGCAGGTCCAGCGTAACCGCCTTGCCGGGATTGAGGCGCAGGTCCCACACGTCAATGGGCGTGAAGGTACGGGCAGGCCCTTGGGTACCGGCGAATTCACCGGCGATCAGGCGCAGTTGCCCCGCGTCGCCCGCCAGCGGCAATACCGGGATATCGCCATCGACGATGGTCTGGTAACCGGCGTCGGCCATTTTGTCCTTGGCCGGCAGGTTGACCCACAGTTGCACCATCTCCAATGCCCCGCCTGTGTGGGCAAAGCCTTCAGAGTGGAATTCCTCATGGAGAATGCCCTTGGCCGCCGTCATCCATTGCACATCGCCCGGGCCGATTTTGCCGCCGGCGCCGGTGGAATCGCGGTGCTCGACTTCGCCGTCATAGACGATGGTCACCGTTTCAAAGCCGCGATGCGGGTGCTGGCCGACGCCGCGACGGGTGTCGGTGGGGGTGAAATCGGCCGGGCCGGCGTGGTCCAGCAACAGGAATGGGCTGATGTGTTTGCCCATGGTGTCGTAGGAAAACAGCGTGCGTACCGGAAAGCCGTCGCCGACCCAGTGGGCGCGGGGGCTGGTGTAGAGACCGATCAGTTTTTTCATGGTGTACCTCCAAAGTGCCTACACCATAAGTCCCAAAGCCGCAGAGCACTAGCCGGCGAAAGCGGCCCTGATCGTCCTATGTATAGGACAGTGCCTTGGGCGCGCGCTGACGCAACAGATGAAAGGCGACGAAGGCCGTGACGGCAAAGGCGGCCTGGATGACGATCATCGGCGTCGCGCTACCATCGCGTAGCTGGCTCAACAGCACGCCGCTGCAGGTGGCGCCGAACATCTGCGCGAAGCCCATCAGCCCGGCCGCCAGCCCGGCGCGGTGGGCGTTGGGCATCACCCCGCCCGTGACCGCGCCGGGCAATACCAGCCCGCCGCCAAGCGTGGCCAGGGCTATGGGAATATCCAGGCCCGCCACGGAGAGCCCGAACAGCGCATAAATCAGCAGTGCCAACACCCCGCCCGCGGCAACCAGCGTCACGCCCATCGTCACAATCCGCTGCGGCCCGAGGCGCAGGATATTGCGCCGGGTATAGGTGGAACCGACGATCAGCATCGACACGATCAGGCCGAAATTGATGCCGTACTCCAGGCTGCTCAGGCCCAGCAGGTTGATAAACACCGCCGACGAACCGGCAATCACCGCAAACATGGCCCCGTAGGTACAAGCCAGGGCCACCGCGTAGGCGCGGTACGGGCGGCCCTTGAGCAAATCCAGGTACTGCCCGCCTAGGGTGCGCCAATGCGCGGCCTTGGGGTCGAGGTAATGGTTGCTCTCGCGAAAGAACAACACCGCGAGCAGCAGCACGACGCTGCCGATCACCAGGGCGAGAATGATTGGCGCATGCCAGCCGAATGACACCCTTTGCAAACGAAAAAGAATTCGCTATCCATCACAAAATAGAACCAGAAGACATCTTGGGCATGACACCTATAAAAAGTGATGGAAGCTATGTAGGCTATTCCATCCCAAACCCAAACAGGAAATAAGATGAACACGAAGAAAATCAAAGCAATCATCAATAATCAGACGACGGAGGTTACCGTAAGGTACAACCTAGAAAAACTTTCCATGACTTTCTCCGAAGCTGAAAACTTCAAAAAATCCTATAAGGGAAATGATATTTATAATTGCCTAGCAAAGGTTAGAGCAGACTTTCCACATATAACTTTTCTTTGTAAAGGAGCAAAAATCAACGTTATGCCGTCAAGAATGGCTTCACAGATGAGCGGCGGCCTTGTCGCATATGAAATGACACTAGGCAAACCAGCCACAAGAGACGACATAGTCAATATATTCGACTTTGAAAAAAACAACCTTACAAACGACCCCGCAGAGCAAGTTGCTTTCTTTAAGGAATGGCTAGAGTCAATAAATGCACAAGGTTATGAAAAATTTAATTAACGTCGATAGCCCAAAACGGCCTACACAGGACTACGATTATAAAAAAAGAGCACCCAGCATGTCAATAATTTGCGGACTGCTATTTATTTATGACATCGAGAATACTTATGATCTTAAAAGAGAGGAGCTCATAGCGTCAAAACATGTAAACAACGAAAAAGAACTTGTTGAACTTTTTAACAAACTGACCAAACCAGACTTTCTTGCATACACTCAACCAGAGCAACACTGGTTCATTGATTCAATTGAGCACTTCTTGACGACTAACGACAGCTTCGATTGTGTATTTAAAACAATGACAACTTATTTCAGCACCAAAGTACTTGACCAGCAAAAATTTATGAGCACGCTATTACGCTGCTTATAACACTACAATCTAGAAGCCTTCCCACGCGAACAACAACTAAGCAAACATCTACAAGCCCCTTAGCCAAAAGAAAAAACAAAGTACCCCCCATACAATTAAGCACGCCATTTAAAAGCTATTAAATGCAATTTCTCTTAATAATTAAGACAACTGTAAGAGAAGCCAGTAATCCGCTCACCTCACCGGGAGAAGATTACTATGGCAACACCATCGTCCGCATAGAAATGCGAGGCTGCGGAAGGGCATAAAGAGATGATTATGAATACGCCAAAACGAAGAAAGCCAGAGTTTCTTAAACGAAAACGGACAACCCATCATTGCCTTACGGATACAAAATGAAACTCAAGCCAAAACTCTCAATAATTCGAGGCCTACTTTTCACATACTGCATCGAAAATACTAGGAATGCAGCCAGAGAAGAGCTTATTTCCTCTATAAACGTTAACAATCACGAAGAGCTCACACAGCTGCTTGACGATCTGACTAAACCAGAATTCATCCAATACAGGCAAGATGAACGAGACTGGTATATCAACACACTTCAGCACTTCCTAAGCACGGACGAAAATTTTGATTCAGTCTTCTATCTTTTCGACACCTACTTCGAGGATGACATTGTCGACAATAGAGCATTCATGAGCACCCTACTTGAATGCTTAATGCGTTATAGAACTGAAACGACAATGGCTGCTCCTCCTATTTGAACCAGAGGGTTGCTCGCGCTGGATAAAGGGCTGCTACGCAGCCAATCGCGAACAAGCCCCCTTGCCAAAAAAGACACACCAACTCCGTCAGTTCAACGCTTGGCCAACTCCATAATCATCCGACTCAACAAATAAACCCGAGGCACCACACTCTCCACCTGGGCGTACTCCTCCGACGTATGAATATTCCCGCCCACGATCCCAAACCCATCCAGCGTCGGCGTCCCTACCCCGGCCGACAAGCTTGCATCCGCGGCGCCGCCGCTGCCTTCGATGGTCAGGGTCTTGCCCAACTCGCCGTAGATGCCCTGGGCAATCGCGACGAGTTTGTCCGATTCCGCCGTTTGCGGCATTGGCGGCAGCCCGCGTTGCAGGGTGGTCTTGACTTCGGTTTCGGGGATCAGTTTGTCCGCTGAAACCCGCGCCAGGTCTTTCTCAATGCGGTCGAACTCTTCCGGCAACGCCGCGCGCACGTCGGCCTTGGCGGTGGCTTGGTCGGGGATGACGTTGGTGCGGTCGCCGGCCTTGAGCACGGTGAAGTTGATGGTGGTTTTCTTCTCCTCGTCCCCCAGCTTGCCCAGTTGCAGGATCTGGTGCGCAACTTCCATGGCGGCGTTGCGCCCCAATTCGGGCGCGACGCCGGCGTGGGCGGCTTTGCCTTTGACTTCGACCACGGCGGTAGCGCTGCCCTTGCGCCAGACCACCAGGCCATCGGCCGGGCGGCCGGGTTCCAGGTTGAGGGTCACGTCATGGCCCTTGGCGGTGGTGCGGATCAGTTCGGACGCGGCGTCGGAGCCGGTTTCTTCGCTGGCATCGAGCAGGAAGGTGATTTGCGCATAGTCCTTGAAACCCTGGTTTTTCAGGACTTTCAGCGCGTAGATGCCGGCCACGATGCCACCTTTGTCGTCCATCACGCCGGGGCCATAGGCACGGCCGTCCTTGATATGGAACGGACGCTCGGCGGCCGAGCCTTCCTTGAACACGGTGTCCATGTGCGCCATCAGCAGGATCTTGGCCTTGCCGGTGCCCTTGAGGGTGGCGACTACATGGCTGCTGTTGGCGGCCTTGTCCGGCACCAGCTGGATACTGAAACCCAGCTGTTTCAATTCATCCACGGCAATATCGCGCACTTGGGCCAGGCCGGGCTCGTAGCCGGAGCCGGAGTCGATATTCACCAGGCGTTCCAGCAGTTTCAGGGCGTCGGCCTTGTACTGTACGGCATCCGCCTGGATTTGCTTGTGCGGTTCGGCGCTGTAGGCCGGCAGGGCGAAGGACAAGGCCAGGGTGGCGGCCAGAAGGGTACGGGGGAGGGTGAAGGGCATGAACCGGTCCTTGTTTTTGTTGAAGGGAGATCGCCACACCCTACCCCACTAAACGGACCGCAACCAAGCCCCCTGCAGTGAGTTGACCCGGTTGCGCCCGCTGCTTTTGGCTTCGTACAAGGCACGGTCGGCATCATTGAGCCAACTGATGGAGTCGGCATGGCCGGGGTGATACAGCGCAAGGCCGATGCTCAAGCTGGCACGCAGGGTCGGGTCCTGGGCATACGCCAAGGCGTTGAAACGATCACGCAGGGCGTCCATCACCTCAGTGGCGCGGTTGAGCGGCATGTCCGGCAGGATCACGCAGAACTCATCGCCGCCGTAGCGCCCGGCTAGGTCGGTGCCGCGCAGGTTCTGGCGCAAGACCTTGCTCAACTGGCGCAAAACGATATCACCGGTGACATGGCCATAGGTGTCGTTGATGAGTTTGAAGTGGTCGATATCGATCAGCGCAATGGCCGCTCCCGCCGGACCACGGCGGCAACGCTGGAACTCGACTTCCAGATGGTCTTTCCAGGCGCCGTGGTTGAGCAGGCCCGACAGGCTGTCGGTGCGGCTCAGCGCCAGCAGTTCGCGCTTGTGCCGCGCCAGTGTCAGCGCCTGGCGATAGCAGATCCAGCCCAGAACCAGGGGGTACAGCATCAGGATCGGCAGGCAGGCGTACAACTGCACCTGGCTGGTCACGGCAATAAAGGCCGGCGTGAATATCAAAAGCGCCGTGGCGATACCCAGGGCCTGGGCCACCCACCCCGCCAGCATGAAGCGCGGCCCGCCGATGGCGACATTGTTCATGCTCATCATCGACAACGTGGTGACGCTGGGCAGCGGATTGAAGTGCATCGCGCCGACCCAGAACCCGCCGCAGAAGGAGTCGAACAACAGGTTGCGGCGCTCACTGCGCAACGCATGGACGGCACGCAACGACGCTTGAAATGCCAGGTGCGGCCAGACAAACGCGTTGATCAGCATCCAGGCCCACACCCATGGGGACGGGTTCAGCGGATACATCGCAAACGCCACGCACACAAAGCCGAGCGTCATACCCAGGAGACGAGATTTGTACAAGCGCGAAGCGAGCGGAAGTCCATTTCCTCCGACGGCTGGCATGATAGGGGCATCCTGGGTGAATCCCTGAAGTCTATCAGGGCAAAGTCAAAACGCCACTACTGCGTGCAAGCTAATGCTTCAATGCGAAAAGCCGCGTGCCAGCATGACCGCCACGCCGAGTAGCATCACCGCCGTGATCCGCTGCAGCAGCACTCGCCGCCTGGGATTTTCCAGCACGTGCTTGATGCGCTGGCCGAAATAGCAGTACAGGCAGCCGCTGGCAAATTGCAGCAGCAGGAACGTCAGGCCGAGGATGGCGATATCCGCCGCTGAGCTGTGCTCACCCGCCCCGGCGAACTGCGGGAACACGGCGCTGAACATGATGATGGTCTTGGGATTGGAAAAGCCGGTCAGCAAACCTTTGCCGAACAGGCTGCGCGAGCCCTCCACGGCGCCGGCCTTGTCGATCGACACGCCGTTGCTGGTCCACTGCTTGTAGGCCAGGTAAAGGATGTAGGCCACGCCGACAAACTGGATGGCTTGGGTAATCGCGAGGTTGCCCTTGATCAGCTCCGAAAAGCCCACGGCAAAGATCAGGATCGAAATCAGGTACGACACACTGGCGCCGATCTGCGCCGGAATCGAACTGCGCAGGCCATCCTTCAAGCCCAGGCTCAACAGCAACAGGGTCATGGGACCGGGACTGAAGGTCATGGTGGCGCAGAACAACAGGAAGTAGAGAAACGAAGACAGCGTTAACGCACTTGTCATGGTCCGGGACCTTGAATGGAGAGAACGGCAACAACGGGGTGCACGCCACAGGCGCACACCCCTGGATGACATCAGGCGACGGCGATTTCGGTCGTCAGGGATTCGCGGTACATCAAGGCCAGGTCGGCCAGGGCCGCCTTGGCGGTCTGGTTGCGGGTTTCAAACGCCACCAGGCCTTTCCAGTTGGTTTCGACAATGGCCTGCATGACGTCGGCGTAGTCGCAGTTGCCGTCGTGAATGCCGAAGTGCTGGTCTTGCACGCCGTTGTTGTTGCTGAAGGAAATGCCCTTGATCAAGTGGTGATACTTGCGCACCACGGCCGCCGGCAGACCGTCCTCGATGTTGGCGTGGCCGGCATCGAGGAAGAAATACACGTTGTCGTGGGCTTGCAGGCGCTCGAACACAAATGCGTATTCAGCCTCATGGGTGAAGATGTAGTGGAAAGGACGATAGTTGACGTAGTTGGACAGGTTTTCCAGGTAGATGTCCGTGCCCTTGGTCGCCGCATAAGTGGCCAGTTCCTGGACTGACTTGAGGTAATGCTCCAGCGCCACTTTCTTGGCCTTGAGTACCATTTTCGGCTCGACGATGCAGCCACCGTGAATGATCAGCGGCGCGCCGAGGCGACTGGCGATATCGATCTCCTGCTTGACATAGGCCACCGCCGCCACGCGAAACGCCTCGACGTCACTGCCCAGCGGCGCCTTGAAGTTGCCATGGAACACCGGCTTGACCCCACTGGCGGCGATCTGCGCCAACAGGCTTTCGATGCGCGCATCGGTCCAGTCGTCGACCATTTCGCCGAACAGGCTGCCGTCCACATACCAATGGGTGCACTGCCCTTCGATGGCGGCTTGCAGGCCCTGTTCCGCGGCCAGGTATTTCTGGTGGGCCACACCGGTGCAGAACGGCACGGTGGGGTTGATCAGTTTGCTTTCCATGGAGCGATTCCTTTCGTTGATGGAGGGTCAGGCGGTGACAGCGTCAGCGAGTTCGATGGCCATGAAATCGGCCTTGGTCACGCCGCAATCCGGGCATGTCCAGTCTTCAGGCACCTCTTCCCAAGGGGTGCCGGCGGGAATTCCGTCCTCCGGAATGCCCAATGCTTCTACGTACATAAAACCGCAGGGTGCACACATATAAGTCTTCATGAGAGTGCAGAATCCATTGCTCGCGTATAGGAAATTTCGCCAACTCCTGGCGAGATGGCGCGCAGTCTAGGGCAATGGCATTGCGCCAGGCAGGTAAAGTGATGCCTAATCCCGCCTGACTTCACCGGTAAAAGCACCGGCAAACATAAGGACGTTTCATGTTGGTATCGGCCATCGCCTTTGTGGAAGGCACACCCAAGGTCCAGCAGATCGTGGATGCGTTCAGCCAGGCCATCGAGGCCGGTGAATGGGCGCCCGGCAGCAAGTTGCCGTCGGTGCGCGAGCTGACCGAAATCCTCGGTGTCAGCAAGTTCACCCTCAATGAGGCCCTGGACCGTCTACGCGGGCGCCACTTGCTCACTTCCAGCCAGGGCCGTGGCTATTTCGTCGCGATGGACAGCGCGCGCC
>NZ_CVTO01000093.1:56347-67727 GCF_900004715.1 Pseudomonas sp. 24 E 13 | reverse complement strand
GCGGTGCGCTCGCGGGCACGCCGTTCCAGGTAGCGTCCGGCCAGCAGGAACAGCGCGAACATGCCGACCGCGTCGAAGTACAGCTCACCCACGCCGGTGATCGCCGTCCAGATCCCCGCCAGATAAGCCCCGCCAATGGCCAGGGACACCGACACGTCCATGGTCAGGTGACGCGTGCGCAGATCGCGCAGCGCGCCTTTGAAAAACGGTGCGCAGCTGTAGAACACGATGGGAGTTGTCAGAAACATCGCAACCCAGCGCAGGATTACATGCAGTTCGGGGCTGAGGTCGATATTGAATTCCGGCCAGGTGGCCATGGTCGCCATCATGGCCTGGAACCACAGCAGCCCGGCAACACCCAACTGGCGCAGGGCCAGGCGATTCTCGCCGGCCAGTTGTTCGGCGGCACGGTCCGCTTGATAGGGATGGGCGGCATAACCGATATGGCGCAGTTCACTGAGCACTTGGCTCAACGGTAACTGCCCGTCGGCCCAGCGCACATGCAGGCGGTGGTTGGACAGGTTCAGCCGTGCCTCGGCCACGGCGGGCAGGCCGCGCAGGTGTTTCTCGATCAACCAGCCACAGGCCGCGCAACTGATGCCTTCCATGAGCAGGGTGATTTCAGCGAGTTCGCCTGCGTGGCGCACGAATGGCTTTTGCACGTCGGCGCGGTCGTACAGCGTCAATTCATCGAGCAGTTGCACCGGCAAGGCCTCGGGGTTGGCCGAGGCTTCGCTGCGGTGCCGGTAGTAGCTTTCCAGCCCGCCCGCCACAATCGCCTCGGCCACCGCCTGGCACCCCGGGCAGCAAAGCTCGCGACGCTCGCCGAGGATGTCGGTGGTGAACCGGCTGCCGGCGGGGACGGGCAGGGCGCAGTGGTAGCAGGGGGTGGTCATGGTCGGGATCTTTGGTGGCTGGAAGGGCCTCATCGCGGGCAAGCCCACTCCCACAGGGGTACGCGTTCCAATGTGGGAGTGGGCTTGCCCGCGATGCGCGAAGCGCGATCTTTTACTTTTTCAGGTCTTCGGCACCTTGCAACGGTTCGTCTCCGAGCAGCAAGTCCTGGTCGTGGCTGACCTCTTCTTCTTCGAACAGACGCCAGGTCTTGTCGCCTTCCACGCCGAGCAATTCCACGAAACGGCGGCCGTCGACCTTGTCGGTGACTTGGCCGATGTAGCGGCCGGGCTCGCTGTCGCTGCGGGTCAGGTTGATTTTGCGATCCTTCTCTGGCTGGGTCGGGGAAATCAGGTTCAGTTCCAGCGTGTTCGGGTTGCTGTAGCCGGTCAGGCGCAGTTCGACTTCACCGGTCAGTTCGTCCAGGTGCAGCTTGCCGCGCAACTGGAGGGTCTGGGCCAGGCGTTCGCGGTCCAGGGAGCGGTTGATGCCTTTGCCGGCCTCGTAATAATTGTCGTTGACCAGGTTGTCCGGGTTATTCACCGCGATGGTCACCATGGACAGGGTCAGGGTCACCGAGCAGGCAAGGATGCCGATGATGATCCAGGGCCAGAGGTGCTTGTACCAAGGGCTTGCGGCAGTGGCTGCGGGCATTCTTGTATTCCCTGTCTAACGAACTTGTGGGCCGATGAATCGGCTCTTGGCTTCAATGTGAACGCTGGTGTCGTCGGCATCCTCGAGGATGAACGTCACTTCGTTGGTGCTCGACGGCAATTGCTCGGGGGCGCTCGACAATTCCACCGGCATGCTGACGATGTCGCCGGCGGCCACCTTGATTTCGCGTCGGCCTTGCAGCTTGAGGTCGGGCAGGCCGGCGGCGTCGAGTACGTAGGTGTGGTCGCGCTGGTCCTTGTTCATGATCTTCAGGCTGTAGACGTTCTCGATGCGGCCTTCGGCGTTTTCGCGGTATAGCACCCGGTCCTTGCTCACGTCGAAGCCCACCAGCGAACGCATGAAGAAGGCGGCCACCAGCAGGCTGATCATCGCCAGCAACACCAGGGCGTAACCGATCAGGCGCGGACGCAATTTATGGGTTTTCTGCCCGGACAGATTGTGCTCGGTGGTGTAGCTGATCAGGCCGCGCGGGTAGTCCATCTTGTCCATGATCGTGTCGCACGCGTCGATACAGGCGGCGCAGCCGATGCACTCGATCTGCAGGCCGTCGCGGATGTCGATACCGGTGGGGCACACTTGCACGCACATCGTGCAGTCGATGCAATCGCCCAGGCCCTGGGCCTTGTAGTCGACCCCCTTCTTGCGCGGACCGCGCACTTCGCCACGGCGTGGGTCGTAGGACACGATCAGCGTGTCCTTGTCGAACATCACGCTCTGGAAACGCGCATACGGGCACATGTAAATGCACACCTGTTCGCGCATCCAGCCGGCGTTGCCGTAGGTGGCGAGGGTGAAGAAGCCCACCCAGAAGTACGACCAGCCGTCGGCCTGGCCGGTGAAGAAGTCCAATACCAGTTCGCGGATCGGCGAGAAGTAGCCGACAAAGGTCATACCGGTGACAAAACCGATCAGCAGCCACAGCGTGTGCTTGCTGAACTTGCGCAGGAATTTGCCGGCGCCCATGGGCGCCTTGTCGAGCTTGATGCGCTGGTTGCGGTCGCCCTCGGTGACCTTTTCGCACCACATGAAGATCCACGTCCACACGCTTTGCGGGCAGGTGTAACCGCACCACACGCGTCCGGCGTACACGGTGATAAAGAACAGGCCGAACGCCGCGACGATAAGGATGCCCGACAGCAGGATGAAATCCTGGGGCCAGAAGGTGGCGCCAAAAATGAAGAACTTACGCTCCGGCAGGTTCCACCACACCGCCTGGTGACCGCCCCAGTTCAGCCACACGGTGCCGAAGTAGAGCAGGAACAGTGCGGCACCGCCGAGCATGCGCAGATTGCGGAACAGGCCAGTGAAGGCGCGGGTATAAATCTTCTCTCGCGAAGCGTAGAGGTCGACGCTTTTGGCAGGCGGGGTAACGTCGTGTACCGGTATCTGGTCGCTCATCATTGCATCCCACGGCGGTGGAGATTTGCCTCGGCCAGTACGTGCCAACCGCGGTCAAATTGGGGGTGTTGCAGTGGCCTGATGATACGCCCCCGACGGTGCGCAAAGGGTGCGACCTTTGGTCGCGTTGGGGCAAATCAATTGATGGTGTAAGTGACCTGGATCAATTGACTTGTTGAGTATGGACGGTTTTTGCTGTTGTGTTGGGCGGGCAGCCCCTGAAACCGTTCACTCAAGAGACCCGGTCTTCATGACAAAACAGGTCGAATGTGTCGCGGGCAAGCCCGGCTCCCACATTTGATCTTTGGTATTTTCAGAATGGGGGCCGCTTAAGTGAGTCACTGATCGAACTGCTGCCTGGCAATAATGGTTGCACGCTCAGGGGTGAATTCGATGTTGTCATCAGGCATTTGCAGCATGTCGGCAATATTTGCAGCACCCGCTTCGTTTACTTCTTCCTGATTACTTTGCTGGAGTATGACGTTGTCTTCGTTCATGCATCAGTCTCGATTGAAAAAGTCGCCTTCAAACTCAACGCCTGTCGCTTGTCGTAGCAATAAACAACAAAGCCCCGTCAGTTTTCGCTGAGCGGGGCTTTTTGTGTTCGAGGACTTACTGCTCTTCAGCCTTCTTGTCCCCGTGGGACAAGCTGTACACATACGCCGCCAGCAAGTGCACCTTGTCATTGCCCTGCAGTTGCTCCTGCGCCGGCATCTGGCCCTGGCGACCGTAGCGGATGGTCTGCTGCAACTGGGCGAAGCTTGAGCCGTAGATGAACGCACCCGGGTGCGTCAGGTCCGGCGCGCCCATGGCGGGCGTGCCTTTACCCGCCGGGCCGTGGCAGGCCACGCAGTTGGCGGCGAAGAGTTTCTCGCCGTTGGCCACGTCGGCCTTGGCGCCTTCCGGCAGTTTGCGGCCGTCGAGGTTGGTCACCACGAAGGCCGCTACGTCCGCCACGCCTTGTTCGCCGATCACTTCAGCCCAGCCTGGCATGACCGCGTGGCGGCCTTGCATGATGGTTTGCTTGATGGTTGCCGGGTCGCCGCCCCAGCGCCAGTCGGCGTCGGTGAGGTTGGGGAAACCGTAGGCGCCCTTGGCGTCGGAACCGTGGCACACCGAGCAGTTGGAGGCAAACAGCCGACCGCCCATCTTCAGGGCTTGCGGGTCCTTGGCGACTTCTTCAATCGGCATCGAGGCGAATTTGGCGAAAATCGGCCCGAACTTGGCCTCCGACCTGGCCATTTCCTTTTCCCATTCGTGCACGCCGGTCCAGCCGGTCTGGCCGTTGGCAAACGGGGTTTGCTTGTCGTTGTCGAGGTAGTTGTAGCCCGGCAGCAGGCCTTTCCAGTTGCCCAGGCCGGGGTACAGCGCAAGGTAACCGAGGGCAAAGATGATGGTGCCGACAAACAGCATGAACCACCATTTGGGCAGCGGGTTGTCGTATTCCTCGATACCGTCGAACGAGTGGCCGACGGTCTCGTCCGTCTGCTCGGCGCGCTGGCCCTTGCGGGTCGACAGCAGCAGCCAGGTCAGGGCGAAGATGGTACCCAGACTGAGGACTGTGACGTACAGGCTCCAGAACGTAGTC
Organism: Pseudomonas sp. 24 E 13; assembly: GCF_900004715.1. Classification (NCBI taxonomy): domain Bacteria; kingdom Pseudomonadati; phylum Pseudomonadota; class Gammaproteobacteria; order Pseudomonadales; family Pseudomonadaceae; genus Pseudomonas; species Pseudomonas sp. 24 E 13. Next base: position 63,172 of record NZ_CVTO01000093.1, on the reverse strand, counting down.
ATTCTTTGTTACTCCTAGACGCTTGCTCGACGTGCTTGATGGCTTCGGGATCATCTGCAAAGGGCAGCATGGTCGCGTCGTCGAATTCCGATTTGCGCCGTGGGCTGAACACCCACAGCGCCAGGCCGATAAAGGCCACCATCACCACAACGGTGCCCAGGCCACGAATCATGCCGATATCCATGCCAGTCACCGTTTGCTTTTGATGAGGGTGCCAAGGCCTTGCAGGTAGGCCACCAATGCGTCCATTTCGGTCTTGCCCTTTACGGCTGCGGCCGCACCGGCGATGTCTTCGTCGGTGTAGGGCACGCCCAGGGTGCGCAAGACTTCCATCTTCTTCGCGGTGTCCTTGCCGTCGAGCTTGTTTTCCACCAGGAACGGGTACGCCGGCATTTTCGACTCGGGCACCACGTTGCGCGGGTTGTACAGGTGCGCACGCTGCCAGTCATCGGAGTAACGCCCGCCGACACGGGCCAGGTCCGGGCCTGTACGCTTGGAGCCCCACAGGAACGGATGGTCCCACACGCTTTCACCGGCCACCGAGTAGTGGCCGTAGCGTTCGGTTTCGGCGCGGAACGGGCGAATCATCTGCGAGTGGCAGCCCACGCAGCCGTTGGCGATGTAGACGTCGCGGCCTTCCAGTTCGAGGGCGGTGCGCGGCTTCATGCCTTCGACCGGCTTGTTGGTCACGTCCTGGAAAAACAGCGGGACGATCTGGGTCAGGCCACCGATGCTCACGGCGATGACCATGAAGAAGGCCAGCAGGCCGATATTCTTCTCGACGACTTCATGCTTCATCAGTGGGCTCCCACAACGGCGATCTTGGCGGCGGCTTCAGCTTGCGCCGGGTCGGAGGCACGCACGGTGCGCCAGACGTTGTAGGCCATGAACAGCATGCCGGCGGCAAAGAACGCACCGCCCAGGGCGCGGACGATATAGCCCGGGTGGCTGGCTTGCAGCGCTTCGACGAAGGAATACGTGAGGGTGCCGTCATCATTGATCGCACGCCACATCAGGCCCTGGGTGATGCCGTTGACCCACATCGAGGCGATGTAGAGCACGGTGCCGATGGTGGCCAGCCAGAAGTGCGTGTTGATCAGCCCGACGCTGTGCATCTGCGCGCGGCCGAACAGCTTGGGGATCATGTGATACAGCGCGCCGATGGAAATCATCGCCACCCAGCCGAGTGCCCCGGCGTGTACGTGGCCAATGGTCCAGTCGGTGTAGTGGGACAGCGAGTTGACGGTCTTGATCGCCATCATCGGCCCTTCGAAGGTCGACATGCCGTAGAACGCCAGGGACACCACCAGAAAGCGCAGGATTGGGTCGGTGCGCAGCTTATGCCAGGCGCCCGAGAGGGTCATCATGCCGTTGATCATGCCGCCCCAGCTCGGCGCCAGCAGGATGATTGACATCGCCATGCCCAGGGACTGTGCCCAATCCGGCAACGCGGTGTAGTGCAGGTGGTGCGGACCTGCCCAGATATACAGGGTGATCAGCGCCCAGAAATGCACGATGGACAGGCGATACGAGTAGATGGGGCGTTCGGCCTGTTTCGGCACGAAGTAATACATCATTCCAAGGAACCCGGTGGTCAGGAAAAAGCCGACGGCGTTATGCCCGTACCACCATTGAATCATCGCATCCGTCGCGCCGGAGTAGGCCGAATAGGACTTGAACAGGCTCACCGGCAAGGACGCGTGGTTGACGATATGCAGCATCGCCGTGACCAGGATGAACGCCCCGTAGAACCAGTTGCCGACATAGATGTGCTTGGTCTTGCGCTTGACGATGGTGCCGAAGAACACCACGGCATAGGTCACCCACACGATGGCGAGCAAAATGGCGATCGGCCATTCCAGCTCGGCGTATTCCTTGGTGGTGGTGTAGCCCAGGGGCAGGCTGATGATGGCGCCGACGATGACCGCCTGCCAGCCCCAGAAGGTGAAGGCGGCGAGGCCATCGGAGATCAAGCGCGTCTGGCAGGTGCGCTGCACCACGTAATAGGAGGTGGCAAACAAGGCACAGCCACCGAAGGCGAAGATCACCAGGTTGGTGTGCAGCGGGCGCAGGCGGCCGAAGGTCGTCCAGGGCAGGTCGAAATTCAATTGCGGCCAGACCAGTTGCGAGGCGATGAACACCCCGAGCCCCATGCCAAGAATTCCCCAGACCACCGTCATGATGGCGAACTGGCGAACCACCTTATAGTTATAAGCAGTCGGACTGATTGCTGTGCTCATTCTAAGGTTCCACGGTTTAAGTATTTTTATAGGTAAAATCGGCCGCAAGTATGTAGAAAGCGGGGGGCCATTGCAACGCAATGACTGACCTGTATCAAGGCGTTCCACGCCAGATTCTGCGCACTTTCCCTGTTTTGTGTAAGGACAAAGTCAGAAATCTAAAGCTGATCGAGTGGACAGGAATTTTCGAGGGCGCAACGGCTACCGTCGCGTACGCCAGGATTGGCCCACTGCAGGAACAAGCGTAGACCCGAAAGCGAGGAGGGGACAGTTGGGTTTTGAAGGGGTGTGACACTTGGTCGCGAATGTCGCAACACGGTAGGAGCGAGCTTGCTCGCGAAAAACGTCAACGGTCACGCGGTCAGTCTGGTCTATCGCGTTGTGTTGACGTTCTTCGCGAGCAAGCTCGCTCCTACCAGTGCTAATGGGTCAGGCTGTACACGTAAGCGGCAAGCAAATGCACCTTGTCATTGCCCTGCAGCACTTCCTGCGCCGGCATCTGGCCCTGACGGCCGTGGCGGATGGTCTGCTGCAATTGCGCCAGGCTGGTGCCGTAGATAAAGCCGCCTGGCTCGGTCAGGTTTGGCGCGCCCATGGCTTCCACGCCGTGGCCTTGCGGGCCGTGGCAGGCGACGCACGTGGTGCTGAATGCGGCTTGGCCGGCGGCCAAATCGGCGTTGTTGTCCGCCGGCAAGGGCAACTTGGCCAGGTCGTGACGCACATAGGCGGCGACATTTTTCACCCCATCCTCGCCCAGCACTTCGCCCCAGGCCGGCATCGCCGCGTGGCGACCGTTCATGATGGTGGCCTTGATCGCTTCGGCCGAACCGCCCCAGCGCCAGTTGTTGTCCGCAAGATTCGGGAAGCCATACGCGCCCTTGGCATCCGAGCCGTGGCACACCGCGCAGTTGGACGCGAACAGGCGACCGCCCATCTTCAAGGCTTGCGGGTCTTTGGCCACTTCTTCCACGGGCATGGCCGCGAATTTGGCGAAGATCGGCCCGAACTTGGTGTCGGCCCTGGCCATTTCCTTGTCCCACTCCTTGGCCGACGTCCAGCCGTCTTCATAGCCCGGCAGTACGCCTTTCCAGTTGCCCAGGCCCGGGTAGAGGATCAGGTAGCCGACGGCGAACACCAGGGTGCCGGCGAACAACATGAACCACCACTGGGGCAGCGGGTTGTCGTATTCCTCGATTCCATCGAAGGCGTGGCCCATGGTCTGGTCGACGCTGCCTTTGGTTTCGCCCTTGCGGGTGCCGATCAGCAGCCAGGTCAGGCCGATCAGGCTGCCCAGGGTCAGTACGCAGATCCATGTACTCCACAGGGTCATGGCTGGTTGCTCCTTGTTGCAGGCTCTTCTTGAGCATTGTGTGGAGAAGGCTCATCAGCGAACGGCAGCAGGCGCGCCTGCTCGAACTCCGCGTTGCGCCGGTTGTTGAACACCCACAGCGACAGGCCGATAAAGGCGATGGCTACCACCAGCGTGCCGAGGCCGCGGATAGTGCCCGCATCGAATTCAAATCCCATGGCTCACCTCTTGCTCTTGATGGCAGTGCCGAGCACTTGCAGGTAGGAAACCAGCGCGTCCATTTCGGTCTTGCCCTTGAGGCTGGCGACCGCGCCCGCGATGTCGTCGTCGGTGTAGGGCACGCCGAGGGTGCGCATCACGTTCAACTTGGTCTCGGTGTGGCTGCTGTCGACGGCGGCGGTGACCAGCCACGGATAAGCCGGCATTTTCGACTCCGGCACCACGTTGCGCGGGTTGTACAGGTGCGCGCGGTGCCAGTCGTCCGAGTAGCGCGCGCCGACGCGGGCCAGGTCCGGGCCGGTGCGCTTGGAACCCCACAGGAAGGGGTGATCCCACACGCTTTCGCCGGCCACCGAATAGTGACCGTAGCGCTCGGTCTCGGCGCGGAACGGGCGGATCATCTGCGAGTGACACTGCACACAACCTTCGCGGATGTAGATGTCGCGGCCTTCCAGTTGCAACGCGGTGTAGGGCTTCATGCCTTCGACCGGCTTGTTGGTCACGTCCTGGAAGAACAGCGGGACGATCTGGGTCAGGCCACCGATGCTCACGGCGAGCACCATCAGCAGCATCAGCAGGCCGACGTTCTTTTCAATCGTTTCGTGTTTCATCACAGACTCCTCAGGCCAGCTGCGCGACAGGGACGGCTTCGACAGGCTGCACCGAACGCACGGTGCGCCAGGTGTTGTAAGCCATCAGCAACATGCCGCTGAGGAACACCGCGCCGCCCACCAGTCGCACGATGAAGCCAGGGTGACTGGCCACCAGGGTTTCGACGAAGGAGTAGGTCAAGGTGCCGTCTTCGTTGACCGCACGCCACATCAGGCCCTGGGCGATGCCGTTGACCCACATCGAGGCGATGTAGAGCACGGTGCCGATGGTGGCCAGCCAGAAATGCGCGTTGATCAGGCCGACGCTGTACATCTGCTCGCGACCGAAGACTTTCGGGATCATGTGGTACAGCGCGCCGATGGAAATCATCGCCACCCAACCCAGTGCCCCGGCGTGTACGTGGCCGATGGTCCAGTCGGTGTAGTGGGAGAGGGCGTTGACGGTCTTGATCGCCATCATCGGGCCTTCGAAGGTCGACATGCCGTAGAACGCCAGGGACACCACGAGAAAGCGCAGGATCGGGTCGCTGCGCAACTTATGCCAGGCGCCGGACAGCGTCATCATGCCGTTGATCATGCCGCCCCAGCTCGGGGCCAGCAGCACCAGCGACATCACCATGCCCAGCGACTGCGCCCAATCCGGCAGCGCGGTGTAGTGCAGGTGGTGGGGGCCGGCCCAGATATACAGGGTGATCAGCGCCCAGAAGTGCACGATGGACAAGCGATAGGAATACACCGGGCGTTCGGCCTGCTTGGGCACGAAGTAGTACATCATCCCGAGAAAGCCTGCGGTGAGGAAAAAGCCTACAGCGTTATGGCCGTACCACCACTGCACCATGGCATCCGTCGCACCGCCGTACAGCGAGTAGGACTTGGTCAGGCTGACCGGGATTTCCAGGTTGTTGACGATATGCAGAATGGCCACGGTGATGATGAACGCGCCAAAAAACCAGTTACCGACGTAGATGTGTTTGGTGTTGCGCTTCATGACCGTGCCGAAGAACACGATGGCATAGGCGACCCAGACGATGGTGATCAGGATGTCGATCGGCCATTCCAGCTCGGCGTATTCCTTGGAACTGGTGTAGCCCAGCGGCAAGGTGATTGCAGCCAGCAGGATGACCAGTTGCCAGCCCCAGAAGCAGAACGCGGCGATTTTCGGCGCGAACAGCGTTGTCTGGCAGGTGCGCTGCACCGAGTAGAAGGAGCTGGCGAACAGCGCGCAGCCGCCGAAGGCGAAGATGACCGCGTTGGTGTGCAGCGGGCGCAGGCGACCGAAGCTGGTCCAGGGCAAATCGAAGTTGAGCGCAGGCCAAACCAATTGGGCCGCGAGAAAAACCCCGAGCCCCATGCCGACGATGCCCCACACCACCGTCATAATGGCGAATTGGCGGACCACCTTGTAGTTATAGGCGGTACTTAAAGTAGTGTTCATGGTTCCCCATCCACGGTTCAACCCAAGCAGATGCGGCACTTGGGCTGGAGTTATAGGCAGACTAAAAAGCGAGGCAAGCATGGGCAAAGAGCACAAGGCCAGTATTGACGGGGATCAATGGGCGCACTGTGTGCGTGAACGCGGCTGGCTGTGGGATGTCGCCACGGGCACCCGCTCGGGCCAGCCTGTCACGTTGATCCTGGCCCACGGCGCCGGTGCGCCGATGGACTCGGCCTTCATGAACGACATGGCTGCGCGCCTTGCCGGGCATGGCGTCAACGTATTGCGCTTCGAATTTCCCTACATGGCGCAACGTCGATTGGACGGCGGCAAGCGCCCGCCGAATCCGGCGCCGAAACTGTTGGAAGCCTGGCGCGAGGTGTATGCGCAGGTGCGACGTCATGTCGCTGGGAAACTGGCGATTGGCGGTAAATCCATGGGCGGGCGCATGGCCAGTCTATTGGCCGATGAGCTGGGCGCCGCTGGGTTGGTGTGCCTGGGGTATCCGTTCTATGCGGTGGGCAAGCCTGAGAAACCGAGGGTCGAGCATTTGGCAGGGCTTACGACGCCGACGCTGATTGTGCAGGGCGAGCGGGATGCATTGGGTAATCGGGCGGCGGTGGAGGGGTATGCGTTGTCGCCGAGCATCGAGGTGATGTGGTTGGTGGCGGGGGATCATGACTTGAAGCCGCTGAAGGCGTCGGGGTTAACCCATGAGCAGCATCTGGAGGCGGCTGCGGTGCGCGTGGCTGAGTTTGTGGGTGCCTGTTAGGGACCTATCGGGGCATAGGTATCTACACAGTTTTGGTGCGACACCGCACTTCTGGTGAGGGAGCTAACGCGTATCTACCTGACGTTCCGAGGTCCAAATGTGGGAGGGGCGGTGCGACGATTCGACTTGCCCCCGATGGCGGCCTCGGGGCTGGCCGGGATGTTGGATTAGATCGAGTACATATCCGTTTCTGCGGTAACGGCCACTTAGGGTTCCGCCCTGACGGCGGCTCACTTTTG
>NZ_CVTO01000093.1:26407-56297 GCF_900004715.1 Pseudomonas sp. 24 E 13 | reverse complement strand
ATCAAGAGCGACTCGCTTCGCATCGTGGTTACGGTTGGGCGCTACAGAGTTGTGTAGATACCTATGGCTACCGGTTAAAACGCTCCACCAGCGAGTACTGGGTATTGGCGGTATGCGTCAGCTCTTCACTCAACTGCGCCGAGTTCATCGCCTGTTCCGAGGTCTGGTCCGCCAGCAGCGCAATCGTGCTGATATTGCGGCTGATCTCTTCAGCAACCGCGCTTTGCTCTTCGGTCGCGGCGGCGATCTGAGTGGTCATGTCGGTAATATTGGCCACCGCTTCACTGATGCCCACCAGCGCCTGATCCGCTTCCATCACCCGTGCCACACCTTCTTCGGCCTGACGATGCCCGGCGTCCATGGTTTGCACGGCAGCGCTGGCGGTGTGCTGCAGCTTGGCGATCAGGGCATGGATCTGCCCGGTCGACTCAGTGGTGCGTTGCGCCAACTGGCGCACTTCATCCGCCACCACCGCAAACCCACGGCCCATCTCGCCGGCACGCGCCGCTTCGATGGCGGCGTTCAACGCCAGCAGGTTGGTCTGGTCGGCGATACCTTTGATCACATCCACCACACCGCCGATTTCGTCGCTGTCCTTGGCCAGTTGCGTGACGGTCACGCCCGTCTCGCCTACGGCCACCGACAGGCGCTGGATCGCCTCGCGGGTTTCCCCGGCGATATCGCGGCCACGGCCGGTCAGGCGATTGGCTTCCTGGGTGGCATCCGCCGTGCGCTGCACATGGCTGGCGACTTCCTGGGTGGTCGCCGCCATCTGGTTGACCGCCGTGGCGACTTGTTCGGTCTCCACGCGTTGACGCTCCAGGCCGCTGGAGCTGTTGTGCGCCAGGGTGTTGGACTGCGCCGCCTGATCGTTGAGGTGTTCGGCAGTGTCCTGCAGGCGGGTGAGGCAGGTCTTCAGGCGCGCTTCCTGGCTGAGGATCGACATCTCCAGGCGCGCCTGGGCGCCACGGCTGTCGGTGTACATCTGCGCGATCAGCGGGTCGGAGGTGGTCTGCTCGGCCAGGCGCAGCAAACGCTTGAGGCCGCGCTGCTGCCAGCTCAGGCCGAGCAGGCCCAGCGGCACCGACAGCCCTGCCGCCAAGGCAAAGCCCCAATGGGAAGTGAGGGTGGCGCCGATCATGAAGCTCAACTGGCTGACCAGGATAAATGGCAGCCAGTCCTGCAGCACCGGCAGCCACTTGTCCCGCCGGGGAACGGCCGACTTGCCCTGGTTGATGCGTTGATAGAGCGCTTCGGCCCGGCGTATCTGCTCGGCGGTGGGCTTGATGCGCACCGATTCGTAGCCGATTACCTGGTTGCCGTCGAAGATCGGCGTCACATAGGCGTTAACCCAGTAGTGATCACCGGTCTTGCAGCGATTCTTGACAATGCCCATCCATGGCAAGCCTTGTTTGAGCGTCGACCACATGTGCGAGAACACCGCCGCCGGAACATCCGGGTGACGCACCAGATTGTGCGGGGCACGGACCAGTTCGTCGCGGCTGAACCCACTGATTTCGACAAAGGCGTCGTTGCAGTAGGTAATCACACCCTTGGCATCTGTGGTGGAGATCAACCGTTGCTGGGCGGGGAAGGTACGTTCGCGCTGGGTAACGGGTTGGTTATTACGCATGATTGTTCAATCCGCAAGGCTTTCAGGGGTTATCGGCCATTGCGGGCGTTTATTTAACTTATATTTGTAATAATCCCGCGACGAGTGCCGCGGGAGGTCAGGAATGCTCGCGGCTCGCGCCTGCTTTTTGTGGCCGCAACACCAGCCACAACGCCCCTGCAATCAACACCCCGCCATACACGTGGGCCATCGACAGCGGCTCGTCCAGCAGCAACGCGCCCCACAGTACGCCGAACGGCGGGATCATGAAGGTCACGGTCATCGACTTGACCGGACCGATGGATGACAGCAGGCGAAAATACAGAATGTAGGCAAAGGCCGTACACACCAGGCCCAACCCCAGCAACGACATCCACACCTGCCAGCCACCCCAGCTTGCCGGCGGCTGAGTGATGGCGCTGTAAGCGAACAACGGCAGCAAAAACAACGTCGCGCCGAGCATGCTGCCCAAGGCTGACAGGCGACTGTCCAACCCGCCGCGCTGATCCAGCCAGCGCCGTGCGAGAAATCCGGCAAAGCCATAGCAGGTGGTGGCCAGCAAGCACGCCAGCGCCCCCGTCAACAAATCCAGGTCAAATGCCACCGGGCCCGCCCGGGTCAGCACGCCCACGCCGAACAGGCCCAGGCACACCCCGGCGATTTTCGACGGCGTCAGGCGTTCACTGAAAAACATCCCGCCAATCAGTACGCCCATCAATGGCGTAGTGGCGTTGAAAATGGCCGAGTAACCCGCCGGCAGTACCTGCGCGGCTACCGAATACAGGGTGGCCGGAATCCCGGAGTTGATCACGCCCAACAGCAGCACGGTCTTGAACTTGCCCTGGAAGTCCCAGCTCACGCGCATCATCGAAAGGATCACCAACAAGCCGGCGGCAGCGATCGATACGCGGAAAAACGCGGTCGGCACGCTGCCGATTTCCGGCGCGATGATGCGCATGAACAGGAAACTCGCACCCCAGATGGCGGCCAGTCCCAGCAAGTACAGGGTGTCGACAGGTTTCACGGAAAACTCCTACGCAATCAGGCGGCGGAGTGTTGCCCAGCGTTACGGTTGGCACAATCGCTAAGTAGCGTCGCCAATGAAAATCGGCCTTCTCCTGCCTCGGTTCACTGGCTAAGCTCAGGGCTTCCCGCAACCCGTTCGAGGTTTTCCGCATGTCGCAGCCCGCCCTCGCTATCGCCCGGATGATCCTCGACGGTTTCGACGACTACCGTGAGCACTTTCGCCAGATCACCGATGGCGCGCGCGAACGTTTCGAAAAGGCCCAGTGGCAGCAAGGGCAGGCCGCTTCGGCGGCGCGCATCAACCTCTACGAAAAGAAGGTGGGGGAGGTCACGGCGCGTCTGTGCGCCGCGTTCGATGCGGGCGTGTTGCAGGACATCGAACGCTGGCCGCTGGTAAAAAGTGCCTACATCGGCCTGATCGACCTGCGCTTTGACGACGAGCTGTCCGAGACCTGGTACAACTCGGTGTTTTGCAGCGTGTTCAGCCATGACCTGATCAGCGATGGCTGCATGTTCATTCATACCACGCGGCCCAGCCAGCAGCGGGCGCGGGCTGCGCAAACCCGCACCTACACGCCTGCCGGCAAGATGGGGGACATGCTCGCGCAGATTTTCGCGGACTACCGCTTCAGTGAGCCTTACGCCGACTTGCCTGCCGACCTGCGACGCCTGGAAGCGCAACTGCGGGACAACCTGCCGGACTGGGTGTGCAAAGACCCGGACCTGCACGTCGAGCTGTTTTGCTCGGTGCTTTACCGCAATAAAGGCGCCTACCTCGTCGGACGTATCTACACCCGCGATGAACAATGGCCGTTGGTGATCCCGTTGCTGCACCGCGAAGGGCGGGGAATCCAGATCGATGCGTTGATCACTGATGAAGCCGACGTGTCGATCATCTTTTCCTTCACCCGGTCGTACTTCATGGTCGATGTGCCGGTACCTGCGGAGTTCATCGGCTTTCTCAAACGCATCCTGCCCGGCAAGCACATTGCCGAGCTGTACACCTCCATCGGCTTTTACAAGCACGGCAAGTCGGAGTTCTACCGCGCACTGATCAACCACCTGGCGACCACCGATGATCAATTCATCATGGCGCCGGGCGTGCGTGGCATGGTCATGAGCGTGTTTACCCTGCCGGGTTTCAATACCGTGTTCAAGATCATCAAGGACCGTTTCTCACCGTCGAAAAACGTCAACCGCGCCACGGTGATCGAGAAGTACCGGCTGGTCAAAAGTGTCGACCGGGTAGGGCGCATGGCCGATACCCAGGAGTTCGCCGACTTCCGCTTTCCCTTGAGCAAGTTTGAGCCCGAGTGCCTCGCCGAGTTGCTGGAAGTGGCCGCCGGCACCGTCGAAGTGGAGGGCGACAGCGTCCTGATCCGCCACTGCTGGACCGAACGGCGCATGACCCCGCTCAACCTCTACCTCGACAACGCCAACCCCGCCCAGGTGCGCGAAGCCCTGGAAGACTACGGCCTGGCGATCAAGCAGCTGGCGGCAGCGAATATCTTCCCAGGTGACATGCTGCTCAAGAACTTCGGCGTCACCCGTCACGGCCGGGTGGTGTTCTACGACTACGATGAAATCTGCTTTCTCACCGAAGCCAACTTCCGCCACATTCCCACGCCGCGCACTCCCGAGGATGAAATGGCATCGGAACCCTGGTACTCCATCGGTCCGCTGGATGTGTTCCCCGAGGAGTTTCCACCGTTCCTGTTCGCCGACGCCGGCCAGCGCAGGTTGTTCGATGAGTTGCATGGCGAGTTGTATGACGCCGATTACTGGAAGGGCCTGCAGGAGGCGATACGCGCAGGCAAGGTCATCGACGTATTCCCCTATCGCAGAAAAGACCCCCTGTAACGCATTCCCTTGCGGGAGGGGGTTGCCCCCTCCCACCGGTTTGACCTGCCAGATGAGCGGCTTTTCTGCCACACTTGTTGGCCGCGTATAAATAGATGACCGTCGAAGTAGCTGATGACTGACCAAGCCCCCACCCTCGACCAACTGCTCAACACTCTCGATCACGCCATGCTCGCCGACCGCCACCGCTTGCGCCGGCAGTTGCTTGAGCTGCGCAAGAAGCCTGACGAGGAAAAGCTGGCGCAGTGGGTGGCGCGCATGCAGGCGTCCTGCGCCCAGGTCACGGCGCGGCGTGCGAGCCTGCCGGTGATTCGTTACGACGACAGCCTGCCGATTGCAGCCAAGCGTGACGAGATCAAGGCTGCGCTGAACAAGCACCAGGTGCTGATCATTGCCGGCGAAACCGGTTCGGGTAAAACCACCCAGTTGCCGAAGATCTGCCTGGAAATCGGCCGTGGTCAATACGGCCTGATCGGCCATACCCAGCCACGCCGGATCGCCGCGCGCAGCGTTGCCAGCCGTGTCGCCGAAGAACTGGCCACGCCGCTCGGCGCGTTGGTCGGCTATCAGGTGCGCTTCGAGGACCAGAGCGACTCCAATACGCTGATCAAGCTGATGACCGACGGTATTCTGCTGGCGGAAACCCAGAACGATCGCTATCTGGAGCGCTATGACACGATCATCGTCGACGAAGCCCACGAGCGCAGCCTGAACATCGACTTCCTGCTCGGTTACCTCAAGACGCTGTTGCCGCGCCGACCCGACCTGAAAGTCATCATCACCTCGGCCACCATCGACCTTGAACGATTCTCCAAGCACTTCGACGATGCGCCGATTGTCGAGGTCTCGGGCCGCACGTTCCCGGTCGACACCTGGTACCGCCCGCTGACCCTGGAACAGGACGAGGAGGGCAACCGCGTCGAGGACGACCTCACCGTCGACCAGGCGATCCTCGCCACCCTCGATGAAATCGCCGCCTATGAGCGCAGCGAACGACGCAGCCCCGGCGATGTGCTGGTGTTCCTGCCCGGCGAACGCGAGATTCGTGACGCCGCCGAGATGCTGCGCAAGGCCCAGCTCAAGCACACCGAGATCCTGCCGTTGTATGCGCGCCTGTCACCGGCCGAGCAACAGCGTATTTTCCAATCCCATCCGGGCCGCCGCGTGGTCCTGGCGACCAACGTCGCGGAAACCTCGTTGACCGTGCCGGGCATTCGTTATGTGATCGATAGCGGCACCGCGCGCATCAGCCGCTACAGCTACCGCGCCAAGGTGCAGCGCCTGCCGATCGAGGCGATCTCCCAGGCCAGTGCCAACCAGCGTAAAGGCCGTTGCGGCCGGGTCGAGCCGGGCATCTGCATCCGGTTGTACAGCGAAGAAGACTTTATTGGGCGCCCGGAATTTACCGACCCGGAAATCCTGCGCACCAACCTCGCCGCTGTGATCCTGCAGATGCTGCACCTGCGCCTGGGCGAAATCACCGACTTCCCGTTTATCGAACCGCCGGATGGCAAGGCCATCAGCGACGGTTTCAACCTGCTTCAGGAGCTGTCGGCGGTGGACCGCAACAGCCAGCTCACGCCGTTGGGCCGCCAGCTGGCGCGCCTGCCGGTGGACCCGCGCATGGGCCGAATGCTGCTCGAAGCCGCCAAGCTGGGCAGCTTGCAGGAAGTGCTGATCGTCGCCAGCGCCATGTCGATCCAGGACCCGCGCGAGCGTCCGCCGGAGCGCCAGCAGGCCGCCGACCAGGCCCATGCGCAGTGGAAAGACGCGGATTCGGACTTCGCCGGGCTGGTCAATCTGTGGCGCGGCTTTGAAGAACAGCGCCAGGCACTGACCGCCAGCCCGCTGCGCAACTGGTGTCGAAAGAACTTCCTCAACTACCTGCGCCTGCGCGAATGGCGCGACTCCCATCGCCAGTTGAGTTTGATCTGCCGCGACATGCAGTTGACGATCAACAAGGAACCGGCCGATTTCCCGAAATTGCACAAGGCGGTGCTGTCCGGCTTGCTCAGCCAGATCGGCCAGAAGACCGAGGACGGCGACTACCTGGGCGCGCGTCAGCGGCGCTTCTGGATTCACCCTTCTTCGGGCATCGGCAAGAAACGTCCGCAATGGCTGATGACCGCCGAACTGGTGGAAACCACCAAGCTGTATGCGCGCATGGTGGCCAAGATCGACGCCGACTGGATCGAACCGCTGGCCGGGCACTTGATCAAGAAAAACCATTTCGAGCCGCATTGGGAGAAAAAGCGCGGCCAGGTGGTGGCGTTTGAACAGATCACCTTGTTCGGGCTGATCGTGGTCGGACGCCGGCCGGTGCATTACGGGCCGATCGATCCGGTGGTGTCGCGCGAGCTGTTTATCCGCGAAGGCCTGGTGCGTGGGGAAATCCAGTCGCGAGCCAAGTGCCTTGCGGCCAACCAGCAACTGCTGGAGCAGCTCGACGAACTGGAAGCCAAGGCGCGCCGACGCGACATCCTGGCCGACGAAGAAACCCTCTACGCCTTCTACGATGCGCGCCTGCCGGCAGAGATCCACCAGACGGCGACCTTCGACAGCTGGTACAAGGTCAACAGCCAGAAAGACCCGCAACTGCTGATCATGCGCGAGGAAGACGTGCTGGCCCGCGAAGCCAGTGAAGTCACCGCCGCGCATTACCCCGACACCTTGCACCTGGGCGACCTGGCCCTGGCCTTGAGTTACCACTTCGAGCCCAACCACCCGCGTGACGGCGTCACCCTGCGCGTGCCGGCGCCATTGCTGCCGGCATTGCCGGCCGAGCGTCTGGAATGGCTGGTGCCGGGGGTAATCGAAGCCAAGTGCATCGCTCTGGTGCGCAACTTGCCCAAAGCACTGCGCAAGAACTTCGTGCCGGTGCCGGATTTCGTCAAGGCGGCGCTGCAGCGCATCGAGTTTGGCCAGGGCTCGCTGCCCCAGGCGCTGGGCCGTGAATTGCTGCGCATGACCGGTGCGCGGGTCAGCGACGAAGCCTGGGCCGAGGCGGCGCAGCAGGTGGAAAACCACCTGAAGATGAACCTGGAAGTGGTTGACGGCCAAGGCAAGTTCCTCGGCGAAGGCCGTGACTTGGCAGAGCTGACGGCGCGTTTCGCCGAGGCCAGCCAGGCGGCACTGGCGGTTCCGCAAACTGCGAAAAGCCAGCAGCCGGTGGAGGCCAAGGTGTTTGCGGCGGTCGCTGAGAAGACCCAGCAGAACATCGCCGGCCTGTCGATGACGGTATACCCGGCGCTGGTGGAAGAAAACGGCACGGTCAAGGAAGGGCGTTTCTCCACGGCCGCCGAGGCCGAATTCCAGCACCGCCGTGCCTTGCAGCGCCTGTTGATGCAGCAACTGGCGGAACCGGCGAAATTCCTGCGCGGCAAATTGCCGGGGCTGACCGAATTGGGCCTGATGTATCGCGAACTGGGGCGCATCGATGCACTGGTGGAAGATATCCTGCTCGCCAGTCTCGACACCTGCGTACTGGAAGGCGAAGCCAATCTGCCGCGCGATGGTGCCGGGCTGGCCGCGCTGGCCGAGCGCAAGCGTGGCGGCTGGACCGAACACGCCGAGCGTCTGGCGCGCCTGACCCTTGACGTGTTGAAACTCTGGCATGGCCTGCAAAAACGCTTCAAGGGCAAGATCGACCTGGCCCAGGCGGTGGCGTTGAACGATATCAAGCAGCAACTGAGTCATCTGGTGTACCCAGGGTTTGTGCGCGAGACCCCGGCGCAGTGGTTCAAGGAGCTGCCGCGTTACCTCAAGGCCATCGAGCTGCGCCTGGAAAAACTGCCGAGCCAGGTGCAGAAGGACCGTGTGTGGAGCACCGAACTGAGCGGCCTGTGGGCCCAGTACCAGAACCGCCTGAACAAACACACCCAGGAAGGCAAGCGCGATCCGCAACTGGAGCTTTATCGCTGGTGGTTGGAGGAATACCGGGTGTCGTTGTTCGGCCAACAGTTGGGGACCAAGGTGCCCATATCCGACAAGCGATTGAGCAAGCAATGGAGCCAGGTAGAGCCCTGAAACATTCCCGGTTTCCTGAACTGAACAGGGTCAACTGTGGGAGGGGGCTTGCCCCCGATGACTGAGTGTCAGCCACTGATGTCTTGACTGATAAACCGCCATCGGGGGCAAGCCCCCTCCCACATTGTGAGCTGTGTGCAGCCGGACTATCGAGGAAATTTCCGACAAGGATCTGGGTCCAGTACCGCAGCAAGCAACTGGTAACACGGTCCCACTGTGGGAGGGGGCTTGCCCCCGATGACTGAGTGTCAGCCACTGATGCCTTGGCTGATACACCACCATCGGGAGCAAGCCCCCTCCCACATTCATTGTGAGCTGTGTGCAGCCGGACTATCTAGGACATTTCCGACAAGGATTTGAATCCAGTACCGCAGCAAGCAACTGGTAACACGGTCCCACTGTGGGAGGGGGCTTGCCCCCGATGACTGAGTGTCAGCCACTGATGCCTTGACTGATACACCGCCATCGGGAGCAAGCCTCTTCCCACATTTAACGGTGTCTGTCCGGGAGATGGCGCCAAACCCCGGTGTTTGTGGCAAACTTCGCGCCCATAAATGCCGGGATCGTCGTAGCAGCGACGCGATGGAATTAAAGCGTTGCCAGTTTGATGCCCGCTGGACGGAATCAAACGACCTACAGTTTGGTACGACGGTACCAATATCTTCTGCCTGACAGATTTAGAGGAACGACCGTGCATAACGTCGTCATCAGCGGCACTGGCCTGTACACCCCGGCCAACAGCATCTCCAACGAAGAGCTGGTGCAGTCTTTCAATACCTATGTGCAGCAGTTCAACAGCGAAAACGCTGCGGCCATCGAGCGCGGCGACGTGCAGGCGTTGACTGAGTCCAGTGCGGCGTTCATTGAAAAGGCCTCGGGCATCAAGAGCCGCTTCGTGATGGACAAGGACGGCATCCTTGACCCTCGGCGCATGGCCCCACGCTTGCCCGAGCGCAGCAACGACGAATGGTCGGTGCTCTGCCAGATGGCCGTCGGCGCTGCCGAGCAGGCCCTGCAACGCGCCGGCAAGACTGCCGCCGATATCGATGGCGTGATCGTCGCCTGTTCCAACCTGCAGCGTGCCTACCCGGCCATCGCCATCGAGGTGCAGGAAGCCCTGGGTATTGAGGGCTTCGGTTTTGATATGAACGTGGCGTGTTCCTCGGCCACCTTCGGGATCCAGAATGCCGCCAACAGCATCCAGCTGGGCCAGGCCCGGGCGATCCTGATGGTCAACCCGGAAGTCTGCACCGGTCACCTGAATTTCCGTGACCGCGACAGCCACTTCATCTTTGGCGATGCCGCCACGGCGGTGATCCTCGAGCGGGCCGACCTGGCGACCTCCGAGCACCAGTTCGACGTGGTGAGCACCAAGCTGCTGACCAAGTTCTCCAACAACATCCGCAACAACTTCGGCTTTCTCAACCGCACCGCGGAAGAGGGCGTCGGCGCGCCGGACAAATTGTTCGTGCAGGAAGGCCGCAAAGTGTTCCGCGATGTCTGCCCGATGGTGGCCGAGTTGATTGGCGCGCACCTGGCGGAAAACCAGCTGGGCGTCACCGATGTGAAGCGCTTCTGGCTGCACCAGGCCAACCTGAGCATGAACCACCTGATCGTGAAGAAACTGCTGGGCCGCGAGGCCTCGGTGGAAGAGGCGCCGGTGATCCTCGACACCTACGCCAATACCAGTTCGGCAGGCTCGGTGATTGCGTTCCACACGTATCAGGACGACTTGCCCAAAGGCGCCGTGGCCGTGCTCAGCTCGTTCGGGGCGGGCTACTCCATCGGCAGCGTGATCCTGCGCAAACGCTGATGGCGGAGCGGGTCTGCGCGTTTACAGTGAGGTGTTGAATGGCAGCAGCGGACGACACGCATCTGCTTGAACGCCTGCTCAAGGGTGAGCAGCGGGCCTACAAGGAGTTGGTCACCACGTACCAGAGTGCGATGCGGGCGGTGGCCTATGCCATCGTCGGCCAGCGGCATGCCGATGAGGTGGTGCAGGATGCCTGGCTGTCAGTGGTCCGCAACCTCGCCAGGTTCGAAGGGCGTTCCAGCCTGAAGACCTGGCTGCTGACGATCACCGCGAACGCCGCCAAGGGCCGCTACAAGCAAAATCGTCGGGAGGTGTTGCTTGACGATCTGCCATCTCCCCATGGAACCATCGGTGATGAACGCTTTACGCCTGACGATGGGCACTGGGCCGTAGCGCCGTATGCCTGGCACCAGGACACGCCGGAAGCCTTGCTCACCGAAGAGGAATTGCGCAACTGCCTGGAGCACACCCTGCTGAGCCTGTCCGAATTGCAAAGCAGCGTGCTGGTGCTGCGTGAACGCCAGGGCCTGGAGCTGGAGCAAATCTGTAATCTTCTGACGCTCTCACTCTCCAATGTGCGTGTGCTGCTGCATCGGGCACGGCTTAAAGTCTTTGCCACAGTGGAGCATTTTGAGGAAACGGGCGAATGTTGACGTGTAAGGAGCAAGTGGCGCGTTCCAGTGACTACCTCGATGGGCAATTGACCTTTCGTGAGCGTCTGCTGGTGCGTCATCACTTCATGTTCTGTCCGAACTGCCGGCGCTTTATCCGTCAGATGCGCCTGATGCAGGCGACGTTGCGGATCATGCCGGACGAGCCGGTGAAGGATGCGGATGCGCTGGCCGAGCGGCTCGCGGCCGAGCGGCGTAAAGATGTGTAGGAGCGAGCTCGCTCGCGAAAAACGTCAACGATAACGCGGGTATCCTGGATAAACGCGCTGCCTGTTCGTTCTTCGCGAGCATGCTCGCTCCTACAGGGTGAGGTTAGAACTTGGCTTCAGCATCCAGCTGCAGGGTGTTGGTGTTGGCATCACGCTGAGTCCGGCTGGCGTAGTCAGCCTTGGTCAGGAAGTAAGTGGCGCCCAGGGCGAAGTTCTTGTCGATGTCGTAGCTGACCTTCATCTTGTGACCGCGCGAACCGGTGGTGCCGTTGGCGAAGTCCGAATCGGTGAAGGCGCCTACCACTGCGTCACGTTGCGTATCGCGGTAGTTGTAGTCGAGGTTGAAACCGAACACCTTGGACTTGGCACCCACCAACCAGGCGGTGTCCTGATCGGTCACGGCATCGTTGTTTTTCACGTATTGGCCGTAGAAGGCCAACGGCACTGCCAGGCCGCCGATGTCGGCTTGGGCAAAGCCTTCATACAAGCGGAATTCGTTATTGGCCGAGTTGCCGTTGACCGCCAGTGCGCAAGGCGTGGTGGTGGTCGTGCAGCGGCTGTCCTTGTCGTTCTGGTAGGCGTAGACACTGCCGCCCAGGGTCATTTTCAGGTTGTCGGTCAGCGAGAAACGCGTGCCCAACTGGCCGGATGTCAGGCGCAGGTCGTGGCGAAATTGCACGCCGTCGCCGTCGACGTTGTCCTTGAGGTTGTAGTTGCCCAGGCTGCCGAACAGCTCGGCGCTGCCGCCAAGCGGGTATTTGTAGGTGACGGCCAGGCCTTCGGGGTTGATATCGCTGTCCCAGATCACATCGCCCATGCTCACCCACGGTTGCATCATCTTGCCGCCGATCACGTGCAGGTTCTTGATCTGGTCCGGGTGGTAGTCGATGTAGCCGAGGTCCAGCCAGATCGATTTCTTATCGAAGTAACCATCCTGGTCCTGGTTGGTGGAACGCGCATCGTCGCCGCCGCCCGTGGCGATACGGATACCGGTGTCCACCTGCGGGTTGATCTCGGTGTAGGCACCCAGGCGCGCGCGGATACGTTGACGGTCCTTGTCACGCCCACCGTTGTTGGGCTCGCCATCGATCTTGATGGTTTCCTGGCGAAAGCGCACATCGCCCTTGAACTGAGTCTTGGCGGCCCAGGCCAGCTTCTGGTCGAAGCTGCTCAGCTCGTTGGTCTTTTTCGCGGTGGCGGCGATCTGTTCGTTGGTTTCCTGTTGGGCCTGGCGTGCGATCTGCTGTTCTTTCTGGTCCTTGGCCAACTCGTTCTGCAATTCGGTGTACTGCGAAGCAGTGATCTGGCCGTTGGCCTTGAGCATGTCGAGCAACTTAGCGTCGACTGCAGCGCTGGCCGGAACGCTCAGGGCCAGTAACAGGCCGCCGCACAGGACCGCCGCAGTTTTAGTGGAAGCAAGACGCATATCAATCTCCGAAAGTGAGGAGGGGTAACAAACCCTCCAGGACACAACCGACCGATGACGGACGGAAAAAAGGCCACCTGGCAAACCCGGGTGCTCTAAAAACAGGCGTCAGTATCGCGACGGTTTATGACGGAGTAGTGGCTAAGTGATTTCATCTCCATGACAATTGGTTTGCCCACGGAACTATTGATTTGGAGTTGTGTCCTGGGTTTTTTCCGGGTGTGCACTCGGCTGTGATAGGCGATACTCGCCAGGCTTTCACGCCCAAGACACAGAGAAGATGCCGATGCCGCTGCAACGCCTGGACAGCCTGTCCGACATCACCCCGCAGGCCTGGGATGCCCTGGCGCCGCAGGCCCAGCCATTCGTGCGGCATGCGTTCCTGAGCGCGCTGGAAGACAGTGGCAGCCTGGGGGGCCATTCGGGCTGGCAACCGGAGCATTTGCTGCATTGGGAGGGCGAGCGGCTGGTGGCGGCATTGCCCGGTTATCGCAAGTGGCATTCCTATGGCGAGTACGTGTTCGATCACGGGTGGGCCGACGCCTGCGCACGCGCCGGCATCGATTACTACCCCAAGCTGCTGACGGCCGTGCCGTTCAGTCCGGTCAGCGGCCCGCGTTTGCTTGCAGCCAATGCCGAGGACGGCTTCGAACTGTTGAACAGCCTGCCCGGTTACCTGGAAATCGAGGGGCTATCCAGTGCCCATGTCAATTTCACCGACGCGCTGGCCGATGACGCACTGGCCCGGCATCCCGGCTGGTTGCAGCGTCTGGGCTGCCAGTTCCACTGGCAGAACCGTGGCTACCGCGACTTCCAGGATTTTCTCGACGCCCTGAGCTCACGCAAGCGCAAACAGATGCGCAAAGAGCGCGAACAGGTGGCGGGGCAGGGTATCGAGTTCGAGTGGTTGCAGGGCCATGAACTGAGCGAAGCCCAGTGGGATTTTGTTTA
Organism: Pseudomonas sp. 24 E 13; assembly: GCF_900004715.1. Lineage (NCBI taxonomy): Bacteria > Pseudomonadati > Pseudomonadota > Gammaproteobacteria > Pseudomonadales > Pseudomonadaceae > Pseudomonas > Pseudomonas sp. 24 E 13. The sequence goes on along the minus strand of NZ_CVTO01000093.1, from coordinate 42,703 downwards.
CGCCTGTTACGCCAACACCTACGCGGTACGCCGCCAGTCGCCCTACCTGACCCGGGCGTTTTTCAGCCTGCTGGCCGAGCGCATGCCCGAGGCGATTCGCGTGGTCCTGGCCAAACAGGGCTCACGCCCGGTGGCCATGGCGTTCAGCCTGATCGGCGGTGACAGCTTCTACGGCCGCTATTGGGGCTGCCTGGCGGAGTTCGACCGGCTGCATTTCGAGACCTGTTTCTACCAGGGCATGGACTACGCCATCGCCCACGGCCTGCAACGCTTCGATGCCGGCGCTCAGGGCGAGCATAAATTGATTCGTGGCTTTGAACCGGTGATTACCCATTCGTGGCATTACCTGCGCCATCCGGGACTGAAAAACGCCGTGGAGGATTTCCTCGAGCGCGAGCGAGTGGGCATTCTGGCGTATGCCGAAGAGGCGAGGTCGGCGCTGCCTTATCGGCAGGCTTGAGCCACCGGTCTGGCAGAACTGGTCAAAGAAGCCGAAATCGCTATTCTGTATGTACAAAAGTACATACAGGACGTGCCATGCATTTTGAGTGGGATGATTCAAAAAACAAGGCCAACATTGCTAAGCACGGCATCGATTTCAACGACGTTCCGGATATCTTTAGACATCCAATGCTGGCCTTGCGCGATGATCGAGCGGATTATGACGAAGAGCGTTGGATCAGTATTGGCTGGATCAAATTATTGATTGGTGTTGTCGTATACACCGAGCGGTGTGGTGATGTGATCCGTATCATTTCCGCCCGAAAAGCAACCAAGAAGGAGGCCAAATATTATGACGCAAACATCGAAAACTGATTGGGAGCGCCTGGCCAAGATGAGCGACAAAGATATTGATACCAGTGAAATTCCTGAACTGGATGCTGAGTTTTTTCGACGTGCTGAACTGCGTGTTCCTGTGAAGCAGGCGGTCACCATTCGACTTGATGCGGATGTTTTAGAGTGGTTCAAAGGTCAAGGCACTGGCTACCAGACCCGCATTAACCAGCTCTTGCGCCAATACATGCAGGCTCATCAAGGCTGATCAACACGTCAAAAGTTCCGCCCTGCCTTATCGGCGGGCCTGCCCGTAAGATCGTTCCCACGCGGAGCGTGGGAATGATCAGGCTGCACTAACTTAGAGTCTGCCGGTCTCGATGCCTTCAATCGATGCCAACGAACCCACCCGTCTGGTGCTGCCACAACCGCGCATACAGCCCGCCATGGGCCAGCAATTGGGCGTGGCTGCCGCTTTCGGCGATCCGGCCTTTTTCCAGTACGACCAGTCGGTCCATCCGCGCGATGGTCGAGAGTCGGTGCGCGATCGCAATCACGGTCTTGCCCTGCATCAGGGTTTCCAGGCTTTCCTGGATCGCGGCTTCCACTTCGGAGTCCAGTGCCGAGGTGGCTTCGTCCATGATCAGGATCGGTGCATCCTTGAGCAGCACGCGGGCGATGGCGATCCGTTGACGCTGGCCGCCGGAGAGTTTCACCCCACGCTCGCCCACATGGGCATCCAACCCGGTACGGCCCTCGGAATCCGACAGCAGCGGGATGAACTCGTCGGCGCGCGCCTTGTGCACGGCGGCCCAGAGTTCTTCGTCGGTGGCCTGCGGCTTGCCGTACAGCAGGTTGTCGCGGATTGAGCGGTGCAGCAGCGAAGTGTCCTGGGTAATCATGCCGATCTGCGCGCGCAGGCTTTCCTGGGCGACTTCGGCGATGTCCTGGCCGTCGATCAGGATGCGGCCGCCCTGCAGGTCGTAGAGGCGCAGCAGCAGGTTGACCAGGGTCGACTTGCCCGCGCCGGACGGGCCGATCAGGCCGATCTTCTCCCCTGCCTTGATCTCAAGGTTCAGGCCGCCAATGATCCCGCTCTGCTTGCCGTAGTGGAAATCCACCTGCTCGAAGCGCACCAGGCCGTGGGGCACTTCCAGGCGCGGGGCGTCGGCGCGGTCGACCACCGCAAGCGGCTGGGCGATGGTCTTGAGGCCATCCTGCACGATGCCGATGTTTTCGAAAATGCCGTTGACTACCCACATGATCCAGCCGGACATATTGACGATGCGAATCACCAGGCCGGTGGCCAGGGCAATGGCGCCGACGGAAATCAGCGACTGCGTCCACAGCCACAGGGCCAGGCCTGTGGTGGTGACGATCAGCAGGCCGTTCAGGACGGTGATGACCGCGTCCATGCTGGTGAGCACGCGCGCCGCCAGTTGGGTTTTTTCGGTTTGCTCGACAATCGCTTCCTTGGCGTATTCCTGCTCATTCTGCGTATGGGCAAACAGCTTCAAGGTGGTGATGTTGGTGTAGCCGTCGACGATGCGGCCCATGAGTTTGGAGCGCGCTTCGGAAGAGATCACCGAACGCTCCTTGACCCGCGGCACGAAGTAACGCAATGCCAGGCAGTAGCAGACGATCCAGATGATCAACGGAATCATCAGTCGCCAGTCGGCCTCGGCAAACAACACCAGCGAGGTGATGGCATAGATCGACACGTGCCAGATGGCTTCGGCCGTTGCCACCGCAGAGTCACGCAACGAGTTGCCGGTTTGCATGATGCGCTGGGCAATGCGTCCGGCGAAATCATTCTGGAAGAAATTCAGGCTCTGCTTGAGCACGTAGCTGTGGTTCTGCCAGCGGATCAGGCTGGTCATGCCGGGGTTGATGGTCTGGTGCACGAGCAAGTCATGCAGGCTGTTGAAAATCGGTCGCAGCAGCAGGGCGACCACGGCCATCCAGATCAGCTCGGTGCTGTGCACCTGGAAGAAATTCGCGGGCGGCGTGCCCTGGGCCAGGTCGATGATGCGGCTCAGGTAGCTGAACAGCGCGACCTCGATCAGCGCACCGACCAGGCCCACCACCAACAGCGCGGCAAAACACGGCCACACCTGGCGCAGGTAGTAGAGGTAGAAGGGCAGGACTTTATCGGGCGGGGCCGCGCTGGGAGCATCGCGGAAGATGTCGATCAGTTGTTCAAAACGACGATAGAGCATTAGGCTTGACGCCCGCCGTGCGGGCTCTCCTTTCAAATGCGCACGTCGCCTTGTGGGCAACGTGCGGAAGTTCCTGCAGACCTCAGTCGATGCGCTTGGCCGACTTGATCAGGACAGGATCGATTGGCACGTTCTGCATGCCTTGCTTGGTGGTGGTCTGCGAATTGACGATGACATCCACCACGTCCATGCCCTTGACCACCTTGGCAAATACCGCGTAACCGGCATCGCGGCCCGGGTCGAGGAAGGCATTATCGGCCACGTTGATGAAGAATTGGCTGGTGGCCGAGTTCGGGTCATTGGTGCGGGCCATGGACAAGGTGCCGCGCACATTATGCAGGCCGTTGCTGGCTTCGTTCTTGATCGGTGCTTCGGTCGGCTTTTGCGACATCTGCTGGGTAAACCCGCCGCCCTGGACCATGAAACCCGGGATCACACGGTGAAAAATCGTGTTGGTGTAGAAGCCTTTGTCGACATAGGCGAGGAAATTCTTGGTGCTGATCGGCGCCTTGACCGGGTCGAGTTCGATTTCAATGTCGCCATTGGTGGTGGAAATCAGTACGTGGGGCGCTTTGGCCGGTTCGGCCGCCATCAGGTTGGCAGCGAACAGAACGGAACCGGCAAGGAAGGCAATTTTTTTCAGCATGGGTCAGTGATCCTGGGTAATGGTGTCGAGTTTGATCCAAGGGCGTGGCGGGAATCTTCAATCACCACCGGTCGCGCGTTGGGCAGCAGTTTTACATAGATTTCTTTCCGGGCCATGGGTTCACTGCGTTTCAGGCTTGCCGAGGGCCGCGAAGGGCGCGTCCAGCGGAGCGGTATCAAAGGTGCGTAGCAGTTCCACGAGAATCTGCGTCGCAGGCCCCAGGGGTTTGTCCTTGTTCGAATACAAATAGAATGTGGGATGGCGGCTGACGCCCTGTTCCAACGGCAGTTGCTTGAGCAGGCCTTCGGCGAGTTCGCGCTCGATCATGTGCCGGGGCAACCACGCAAACCCCAGGCCGCTGCCTACGAACGCGGCGGCGGTGGCCAGGCTGCCGACGGTCCAGCGCTGTTCGGCGCCGAGCCAACCCACATCCCGCGGTTGCTGGCGACCGGAGTCGCGGATGACCACCTGCATATGGCTTTCCAGGTCCTGGAAGCTCAACTCGCGGTGCATGCGGTGCAACCCGTGCTCGGGATGGGCCACGGCGACGAATTCCACATCGCTCATTTCGGTGCCCAGGTAACCGGGAATGCTGAAGCCGCAGATCGCCAGGTCAGCCACGCCTTCTATCAAAAGCTCCTCGACGCCGGACAACACCTCCTCACGCAAGCGCACCCGGCAGCCTCGGCTCTGCGGCATGAAGGCGGTCAGGGCGCGTACCAGGCGCGCGTTGGGATAGGCCGCATCCACGACCAGCCGCACTTCGGCCTCCCAGCCTTGTTCCATATGGTGGGCAAGATCTTCCAGTTGGCTGGCATTCTTCACCAGTTGCCGGGAGCGGCGCAGCAGCACTTCACCCGCATCGGTGAGTACCGCCTTGCGCCCGTCGATGCGCAGCAGCGGCACGCCGAGCTGGTCCTGCATGCGCGCCACGGTGTAGCTCACCGAGGACTGCGAACGGTGCAGCGCTTCGGCCGCCTGGGCGAAGCCGCCATGGTCGACCACGGCCTGCAATGTGCGCCATTGATCAAGGGTCACGCGGGGCGCTTTCAAGATGAGCTCCTCTTGTCCTAAGCTGGCGGTCCTTATTGGAGACTGCCGAATGAGAAAATTCTGTTGTGTGTTGCTGGCGTTGCTGCCGATGAGCGCGTTTGCCTACCCGATCGACGTGACTAAAAAGATCGACGGCGTAAGCATCGACTACACCGCGTCCGATGTGGACGGCGATATCAGCTCGATTCAGCTCAATAACTACGGCACCCAGGATGCCCTGTGTTCTGTAATCTTTACCAATGGCCCGGAAGCGCCGCGTCGTCGCACCGTCAGCGTGCCCGCAGGCAAAAGCACCCACACCACGGTCAAGTTCAACCGCGCGATCATCAAGATGCGAATCGCCCTGGCGTGTGCGCCGAAATAAAGCAAGCGCGGAGCACAGCGACAGGCAGACTCCGCTTATAAACAAATTTATAGATGGGTTATAGCAGTTTTTTGCGCTTTTTAATCGAAGCGGCCACGGTTAATCTTTTCTGCATCGACTCACAGCATTTTCCGATAGAGCCTACATGGCCCTGTCCGCCAACGCCCTGCTCGTGCAGGTGGCGTGATCCTTTAATCGCCAGATAATCCCCCGGTGTTTATCTAGCCCCAAGCAATCCGTTCAAGTACGCGTACCGAACCTCCCCTTGCACTGTTTGCTCCTGAGTGCTCCTGCCCGACTGCCGCTTCAGCGAGGTCGGGTTTTTTTTGCCTCGAGTTTCTTCAAGCATCGAAAAGCTTTAATGTCGCGCCCATTCGAAACGAGGCGCACATGGGCTATCTACTGGTTGTCACCCTGATTCAGGCATTTTCCTTCAGCTTGATCGGCGAATACCTCGCCGGTCACGTCGACAGCTACTTCGCAGTGCTGGTGCGCGTGGTACTGGCCGGGTTGATCTTCATCCCACTGACCCGCTGGCGCTCGGTGCCACCGGCCTTCATGCGCGGCATGCTGGTCATCGGTGCGCTGCAGTTCGGCGTGACCTATGTGTGTCTGTATCTGAGCTTTCGCGTACTGACGGTGCCGGAGGTGTTGCTGTTCACGATCCTCACACCGTTGCACGTGACCCTGATCGAAGACGCGCTCAACCGGCGGTTCAATCCCTGGGCACTGGTCGCCGCACTGGTGGCGGTGGCGGGTGCGGCGGTGATTCGCTTCGACCAGATCACGCCGAATTTCCTGATGGGCTTCCTGCTGCTGCAACTGGCCAATTTCACCTACTCCGCCGGGCAAGTCATGTACAAGCATCTGGTGGCACGCTATCCGAGCGATCAGCCGCACTACCGACGCTTCGGTTATTTCTACCTGGGTGCCTTGCTGGTGGTGCTGCCCGCGTTCCTGCTGTTCGGCAAGGCAGACTTTCTGCCCCAGGCGCCGCTGCAATGGGGTGTGCTGGTGTTCCTGGGGTTGATCAGTACCGCGCTGGGCATGTACTGGTGGAACAAGGGGGCGTGCCTGGTCAATGGTGGCACCCTGGCGGTGATGAATAACCTGCATGTGCCGGTGGGGCTGCTGCTGAACCTGCTGATCTGGAACCAGCATGAACCGCTGGGAAGGCTGGCCCTGGGCGGCCTGGTGATTCTGGCGGCGGTTTGGGTCAGTCGATTGGGTATCAAGCCCGCTGCTGGCGTAAAGTCTGCGACTTGAAGGTGCCAGCGATGTGTGAGCGGCAATGAGAGTGTGTTATCGAAAGGAACGGTGTGGGGGTGGCAGAGTGGACAAGGTCGATGAACTGATAATTGCTGCCTTGAAGGATGACTCCCGCGTCAGCCTGGCCGAACTGGCGCGCCAGGTTCACAAGTCTCGAACCGCCGTGGAGTCGCGGGTTCAAAAACTGATCGAAAAGGGCATTATCCTCGGCTTTACCATCAGCGTCGCTGAGGGTGATGAGGCCCGGCAATCGGCATTTTTGATGCTCAAGCTCAACGGGAGCACCTGCCACCTGGTGTTTCCGAAAATCCACCAGTATCGCGAGGTGGTGCAGGCCTATTCATTGTTTGGCGACGTGGACATGATGCTCGACGTGCGCTACCGCCATTTTGAAGAGTTGATGGTGTTGAAGGAAAACCTGCTCAAGATCGAGCACGTGAATGAGGTGGTGGTCAATCCGGTGCTCAAGGCCTGGCGCTAGCCGCTGCCGTCCGGGACGGCAGCGGCTGGTGCCCGATCACGCCGGCGCGTGGTCGTGGAAGGTTTCGAGAAAGTAGTGATTCAGGGCCGGCATTGTCTGGCGCAGGGTGTCCACGAATTCTGCGATGACCGTCCGGTTGAATGCCAACGTGGTGTCGTCATGCCCCAGGACCACCACCAGCAGGCTGGACGATGCGTTCGTCAGTCTGAAGTCATGGGCATCGGCGTCGACTTTGCCGATGCTCGCCAAAGGCACGTCGCCGCAGGTATAGACGATGTCGCCCGCGGGGATCATGACGTCCTTCTTGGCGAACAACGGGCGGAAGGCCCTCGGTTCCGGCGAGCGCATGACGTGGATATCGTCCCGCTGATGATAGCTGTGTACGCCGATGCTGACGCCGTGTCGGATCGCCACGGCGTTATAGGCATCGACGACGTTATTGATCGGGCGCACACCGTTGGCGATGAAGCGCCGCAGCAGTTTTTCGTTGGCGCTGACCGTGTTGGTGTAGCCGAGCTTTTCAAGCTGGCGGGCAAACCCTTCGTAAACGGGATTGGCGTCCAGTTCGTTGAGGTGCGAGGCCACATGATTCAGGTTGCTCTGCAAGAGACTGACGAAACTCTGGTCGTCAGACACCCGGATGTTTTCGACAACGGCGGCGCACGCATTATTGAGGCCCAGGTCAAGGGCTGACTGTTGAATGATCAAACGACTTTTCATGCCCTTAGCTCCATAGCTTGTTGCGCAGCAGTTCGGTGCTGGCGTCGAGCTGTTGCAGGCTGGGGTGCTGCAACCAGAACAGCCCTGGGCAGGTGGCGAAGTCGATCGTGACCGGCGTGGTGTCGCCCGGGCTGAGGAAGAAGCGATGGCCGCAATAGGCTTCATCCAGCATTGCGCTCTGCAGTGCCTGAGGTGAAGGCGCGGTAAAGGTGCGGCGCTCGTCGGAACAGAAAAAGCCGATACGACCATGGCTGATCTCACGTGCAACTCCGGCCGGCGGGCGAGGCCTGCCGAGGTAGCTGTCGATGGCCAGCGATAACAGGTCCGGCTGGTACACCTGTTGAAACAGCAGCGGGGCGATACCGCCATGCAAACGGCCGCCCGCTTCAATCATCACCGGGCCCGCATCGGACCAGATGATTTCCATATGAATCGGCCCGATCTCGATGCTCAGGGCCGCCGCTGCCTGGCGCGCGTAGTCGATCAAGGGTTGCAGCTCTTGTGCCTGGGGGTCGAGGGTGTCCAGGCTTTCATAGACAAACTTGCTGCCGTTTCTGTGGATCTTGGTGTATTTGCACACCGTGGCGATGGTGTACTCGCCATCAAAGGCGACCATGTCCACCACGTACTCCGGTCCCGCCACGAATGGCTGCACGATAAACCCGAGGTTGAACTCCCCAAGGTCGTTTTTCTGCCGCCAGGCCGCATTGTTCAGGGCGGTTTGCACTTCGTGCTTGCCCTGGGCGAATACCACGCCTTCGGTGGCGGCCGAATTCAGTGGCTTGACCACGTAGGTGGCCGCTTCGTCCAACGAGTCGACGACTTCCCGGATGCGGGTTTGCGAACTCAACAGTTGCGACGCAATGTTCGCCAATCCATGTTTCTTGAGCGCTTGCTGCATGGAAAACTTGTTGCGCCGCAGGTCGCTGGTGATGCGGCTGTTGCCCGCAATACGCAGCACTTCGGTGAGGTAATCGGTGAGATAGATCGCGGTCTCGCAGCCTGCGATCACCGCGCTCAATGACAGCTTCTCGAGGGTTTCCAGCAGGCTCTCTTCCCAGTGGTAGACCTCTTCGAAATCTTCCCGGATCAGGTCATCGGTGAAGTGCCTGGGCAAGGTGTTGGTGGAGATCACCGCGATGCACTTCACGCCCTGGGCCTTGAACAACGGGGCGTAGAGTTTGCCGGTGGAAAACGGGTCGACGATCAGTACGGTTTGCAATTGAGGCATTCCTTATTCAAGGGTCGCGGTGGCCGGGACCGCCGGCGTGAGGTTCCACGCCAGCACGGCGGCGGCCAACAGGCCGGCGGAGACGATCATCAACAGGCGCGCACCTTCCAGCCCGAGGAATCCTGCGGTGGTGAAAAACGTCAGGATCATGGGCGCCGAACCGCTGACCAGCAGGTAGTAGAGCGAACTCTTTGCAGCGATCACGTCGGCCACCCGAGCGTTGGGCGCCGACTCGATCAGGTTCTTGCGCAATTGAATGCGCAGGCTGTTGATGCAAAAGCCCAGCAAGAACGCGGCCACCATCATCACGTAGAGGTTCTGGAAATACACGATTGCCACGTCGGCCAGCAGCACCAGGAGGATGGCGCTGTAGCTGTTGAGCTTGATACGTGGCAGCACCGCCGCACTGAAGGCACCCAGGCCCGCCAGGCCGCTGGCCACGCCGAACAGGGTGGCGTTCCACTCATTGAGCTTTTGAAACACGATCGGCACCAGGCTGTTGAAGGCGCCGATATGGAACCCGATCATGCTTAACACAATGATCAGCACGTAGAGGTTTCGCGGCAGGTTCAGCGCCTGGGCCACGGGGCTGTCGCCGGCCTGCTCGGTGGTGTCGGCGCCGGGCGTGGCCTGTACGAACAGGATCGCCGCCAGCGAGACAATCGCCGCCAGGCTGATGATCTGCAGGGTCTGGCTGACCGAGAACACGTCCACGATCACCCCGCCCAGCAGCGCGCCGCCGAAGGCGCCGATCTGGATGGACGTTTGCATCAGCCGCGCCGAGGTGTCGCTGTCGGTCGCGCCGGCCAACACCAGCTTGGTATTTTTCGACTCGAGGGTGCTGATGGTGAAATAGTCGGTGACACCGACCACGAACGCGATTGCCAGAAAGCCGATGGGCAACACGGCGGCGTTTGTGAACGACAGGCCAAGCACGGCGGCGAACGCGGTCAGGCGGATGTACAGCAGGCGTTTCATGCTCAGTTCAATGGTGAAAAACTTGCCGATGTATTGTTCGCACACATACGGCACCACCGTCGCCACGCACAGCGTGGCGCCGACCAGGAATGTCGAGCCGGTGGTTTCCAGGCCGAACCAGACCATGGCAATCACAATCGCCATGTCCAGGCCGGTAAACAGGGTCACGATCGAATAGAACGCTGTCAGTGTTGATTTAGTGGTCATAGGGCTCAGTCGTAACGAGAAAGTTTGAGTAAAGGCACGCACCGTTGGGTGTCACCGACGACGGTACTGAACTGGTTTCTGACGCGAACGGTGGGGGGCGACTTCTTTTCCAGGTTGCACACCTTGTAAGCGTTGTCGTGCCAGGGGCAGATCACACTCTGCCCGTCGCCGCTGGCTTCACCCATGTGCAACGGGCCGCCGCGATGGGGGCAAGTGGTCGGCAGCAACTGCGTCGAATAGGTGTGGCGCTTGAGAAAATAAGTGGTGTCTTCCACGGCTACGTAGTTGGCGTCGGTCAGGTTCAGGCGGATAGCTTTCATGGGGTGCCTACTCAAAGTGCCGTGACGGTATAGGTGCAGGACGGGCTGACGACGCGGGTGCCATGCAGCATGCCCTTGGGAATCACCACGCCTTCCCCGGCCTTCAGGCGCACGCTGAGTTCGGGGCTTGCGACAAAATCCAGCTCGCCGGTTTCAACCCAGAACAGCTCGTCATTGGGGTGGGTGTGCGGCACCGAGAGTTCGTGCTCGGCCTCGGTAATGCGCTGGTCCACCGGCTTCTGGCCGTGGTGGGCGGCAGCCAGTGCACGGTGTTCATCCAGCTCGTCATGCCATTTGATATGGGCGTAGAGCTCTTCATCGGCGATGTCCTGCAACAACCTGAATTCTTCGAAACCGCGGACCAGGTCGGGAATGATCTTGCTGCCAAATTGCTTGATCATCGGCAGGATGAGGCGCTGCAGGGCCATTCTTCCGTGATGGACATCGATGTGTGAATGTTCATCGAAATAGTCGGTGGAGACGCTGTCGCCGAAAATCGCCTTGATGGCGCTCGACTGGTGCTTGGTAGTGAGGGCCAGGGTGGCCTCGGTGTAATACATCGCGCCAATGTAGCGGAACAGCTCGCCGTGGTTGGCGGACACATAATGGAAGTAGTTGGTCAGCGACAAGGAACCTGCGGTGTAGAACTGCCAGTAATGGTGCACGTGGTGCGACATGCCCATGTCTTTGAGCATGTCTTCAAAAATGGTGCTGTGCTTCTTTTTATCGACGCCGTAGCCATATTCATCGATCAGGATCTTGAACAGCTCGCTGGTGTACACACCGCAGTTGCCCAGCACGTTACGCGCCATCGCCGAGGCTTCACTGAGGAAGTCGCCGGCGCATTGGGTCATGAAAAAACGCGCGGCCCGTTCAGGGTTGCGGCTGGTGGTCAGTACCTGGTGCAACCTGGACTCGGACTGTGCGACTTCCTCCAGGACTTTGTCGGTGTGGGCGACAAACGAATCCAGGCACCACGAACCGTTGATATGCACTTCCTGCTTGAGCCAGTCGTACAGATACTGCTCAAGCAACGGCCGGATCTTCTTGCCGCTGGCGGCGTGCTCGGGGTCGTAGAATTGTTTGAACGCCTTGAGATCGAGTTCCATGGGCGGCTTTGGCAGAAATACCAGGTCCTGCTCATAGATATTCAATAACAAGCGTTGCGCCAATAAATGCTGGCTGTCTGAAAGTTGGTCGCTGGTCAGGCGGGTGCTGATAATAACATCTGAAATATCCTGCGGCCGAGAAGGGCGCTGGAAGGGGCTGTTGGTATAAAAACTGCGCGGTTGGGCAAAAGCCTGGGCATCACCGTAGTGGGTAAGCGCCTCGGCATCCGAACTGAGTGCGAAGTGGGGCGCGTCATCTGACAGCTTAGTTGTCCATAACATAAGAAGTGCCTTCTGGCTGATTTGTTCGATGGCCAGATGCTATAGATTTGGTTTTTCTAAAAACAGATTGAAAATTGGGCGCGTAGATAGTGAATTTCACTAAATCAATAGGTGGAGTCTGCTTTGTGATTTGGGTGAGTTGATTTATTTTAGGGCGACGACTAGACATGTTCGCCGGCTTTTTCCGGCATGCGGGCTAATAAGGTCTTGAGGAAGAAGGAAGATGACAGTCAGCGTTTTGATCCTGCCGGGCCTGTTCAACTCCGGTGAAGCCCATTGGCAATCGCAATGGGAGCGTCAGTTCCACGGGTTGCAGAGGGTCGAGCAGCAGGACTGGCAAACGCCGGTCGCTGCCGATTGGGTGGCGCGCCTGAATCAGGCGATAGAGGCGGCTGACAGCAAGGTTGTGCTGGTCGCGCACAGCCTGGCGATTACCCTGATCACACGCTGGGCGGCGCAGTATCCGCAGTCGAACAAGGTAAAGGGCGCCTTGCTGGTGGCGCCAAGCGATACCGAGGCGGAATCGTATCCGTCGGGCACCACCGGTTTTACGCCGATGTCGATGCAGCGCCTGCCGTTTCGCACGATCCTGGTGGCGAGCACCAACGATCCCTACGTCACCCCGGAACGGGCGAAAGCATTCGGCGAGGCATGGGGCAGTGAACTGGTGTGGGAGCCGGACGCCGGCCATATCAACGGCGACTCGGGGTACGGGCCTTGGCCGAAGGGTGCGGAATACCTTTACCAATTGACCGGTGACCCGCAGTTCCAACTCAAGTAGCGGCCACTGCGAGGGACCGCCAGGCCCCTCGCAGCTCAGGTTGTCAGTGCTCCAGGGTTTCCACGGCCTTGGCATTCTGCGTCATCGCAAAGAGACCGCCGCGCAGGTCCGTGCCGCTCGGCTGCTGATACAGGCTCAAGCCGAACTCCGGCAATACCGCCAATAAATAATCGAAAATATCCCCCTGGATGCGCTCGTAGTCCGCCCACGCCGTGGTGCGGGTGAAGCAGTAGATTTCCAGCGGCACGCCCTGGGCGGTGGTCTGCATCTGGCGCACCATGCAGGTCATGTTCGGCTGGATGTCCGGGTGGCTTTGCAGGTACGCCAGGGCGTAGGCGCGAAAGGTCCCCAGGTTGGTCATGCGGCGGCGGTTGGCCGACAGTTGCGCACTGTGGCCCTGGGCCTCGTTCCAGGCCTTGAGTTCGGCCTGCTTGCGCCCGATGTAGCCGGTGAGCAGGTGCACCTGGGTCATGCGTTCTTCTTCGTCATCGCGCAGAAAACGCACGCCGCTGGCGTCGATGAACAGGCTGCGCTTTATGCGCCGGCCGCCGGAGGCCTGCATGCCGCGCCAGTTCTTGAATGACTCGGACATCAGGCGCCAGGTGGGAATGGAGACGATGGTCTTGTCGAAGTTCTGCACCTTGACCGTGTGCAGGGTGATATCCACCACATCCCCGTCGGCACCGACCTGGGGCATTTCGATCCAGTCGCCGACCCGCAGCATGTCGTTGCTGGTCAATTGCACGCTGGCCACGAACGACAGCAGCGTGTCCTTGTACACCAACAGGATCACCGCCGACATGGCACCCAGGCCCGACAGCAGCAACAGCGGCGAACGGTCGATCAGGGTGGCGACGATGATGATCGCGCCAAACACGAACAGCACCATCTTTGCCAGCTGCACATAGCCCTTGATCGAGCGGGTGCGCGCATGTTCGGTGCGCGCGTAGATATCCAGCAGCGCGTTGAGCAGTGCACTTATCGCCAGCACCATGAACAGAATGGTGATCGCCAGGGCCACGTTGCCGATGAACAGGATGGCGGTCTTGCTCAGGTCCGGCACCAGATACAGGCCGAACTGGATCACCAGGGACGGCGTCATCTGCGCCAGGCGATGGAAGACTTTGTTATGCCGCAGATCGTTGAGCCAATGCAGCGCCGGCTGCCGGCCGAGTAATTTGACCGCGTGCAGGATGAGGTAACGCGCCACACGCCCCACGACGAAGGCCACCACCAGCAATACCAGCAAGCCGAGGCTGGAATGCAGGACCGGGTGTTCATCGAGGGCGCCCCAGAGGTCTTGGACGTTGAGCCAGAGCTGTTTGATATCCATGGATTAACCGATTCTTCTGTAAGACAACACGGGCCGATTAGAGCATTTAAGTGCAACAAAGTTGACGCCACGGACAAAATCGCTGACAAAAAACCAGCTGATTAGCACCGTTCGCGTAAAGAAACTCGGTTTGGACGCCCGAAACCGGTAACCTATGCAGCTGATATTTTGTATTTCTTCGAGGTAGCACCCGTGTTTTCCCAATTCGCCCTGCACGAACGCCTGCTCAAAGCCGTGGCCGAGCTTAAATTTGTCGAGCCTACGCCTGTGCAGGCAGCGGCCATCCCGCTCGCGCTCCAGGGGCGTGACCTGCGGGTGACGGCGCAAACCGGTAGCGGCAAGACCGCTGCTTTCGTCCTGCCGGTGCTCAACCGCCTGATCGGCCCGGCTAAAGTCCGCGTCAGCATCAAGACCCTGATCCTGCTGCCGACCCGCGAGCTGGCCCAGCAGACCCTGAAGGAAGTCGAGCGCTTCTCGCAGTTCACCTTCATCAAGTCCGGCATCATTACCGGTGGCGAAGACTTCAAGGTCCAGGCCGCCATGCTGCGCAAGGTCCCGGATATCCTGATCGGCACCCCGGGCCGCATGATCGAGCAACTCAATGCCGGCAACCTCGACCTCAAGGAAGTCGAAGTGCTGGTGCTTGACGAAGCCGACCGCATGCTCGACATGGGCTTTGCCGACGACGTGCAGCGCCTGGTGGCCGAATGCGTCAACCGCCAGCAGACCATGCTGTTCTCCGCCACCACCGGTGGCTCGACCCTGCGCGACATGGTCGCCAAGGTGCTGAACGACCCCGAACACCTGCAGGTCAACAACGTCAGCGACCTGAACGCGACCACGCGTCAGCAGATCGTCACCGCTGACCACAACGTGCATAAAGAACAGATCCTCAATTGGCTGCTGGCCAACGAGACCTATCAGAAGGCGATCGTCTTCACCAACACCCGCGCCGCTGCCGACCGGATCTACGGGCGCCTGGTGGCGCAGGAATACAAGGCGTTCGTGCTGCACGGCGAAAAGGACCAGAAGGATCGCAAACTGGCCATCGACCGCCTCAAGGCGGGCGGCGTGAAGATCCTGGTCGCTACCGATGTCGCCGCGCGCGGCCTTGACGTGGATGGCCTGGACCTGGTGATCAACTTCGACATGCCACGCAGCGGCGACGAATACGTGCACCGTATCGGCCGTACCGGGCGTGCCGGCAACGATGGCCTGGCCATCTCGCTGATCTGTCACGGGGACTGGAACCTGATGTCGAGCATCGAGCGCTACCTTAAGCAATCGTTCGAGCGCCGCACCATCAAGGAAGTCAAAGGCACCTACACCGGGCCGAAGAAGGTCAAGGCCTCGGGCAAGGCCGTTGGGGTGAAGAAGAAAAAGACTGACGCCAAGGGCGAAAAGAAAAAGGCCGGCGCCAAGTCACCGACCAAGCGCAAGATCGCCAATCGGCCGAAGACCGACAACCTGTCGCTCGTCAGCAAGGACGGCATGGCCCCGCTCAAGCGCCGCAAGCCGGAAGTGCCGGCTGCCGAGTAGCATTCGTCTGACCGATCGTTCCCACGCTGCGCGTGGGAACGCCTCCCGGGACGCTCCGCGTCCACGCCTGCATTCAGCTTTTGGCTTTAGCCGCCGCTTCCTTGAGTTCCTTGAGGCGCGCATCAATCAACTGGCACTTGTCGGGAAATTCCGCGCTTTCGGTGTCCAGATCCATTTTCTGCAACTCGTCATTCATCTCCTTGGCCTTGGTCGGGTTCTGCTCGGTGAGCTGAGTGACTTCCCGCGCCAGTTGCTCGCGCTTGGCGGTGGCTTCCTCAGGCGTGCAGGCCCAGGCGGGCACGCTGCTCAGCAGCGTAGCGGCGACGGCCAGGTTCATCAGGGTTTTCATGGGCGACCTCCTTGGCGATTGTGTACGGTTGAGGGGGCGAACGTCGGGAAAGTTCAGCGAAATGACGCCCGTCGATCAGGCTGAACGGCGGCCGAGCTGGCGTGTCACACCTCTGGACGGGCTACTTTTCCGTGGGCCTGCAGGAGGAATCAGGATGACGACTTACAACTGGGATCTGATCGAACGTCTGTTGCATGAAGTGCAAAACGGTGAGGGCAGCTTCGCCCCGCGCAAGTACGCCGAGCAGGAAGCCGCCGAGAAGGCCACGGCCGGCGAGTCTGTCGGCAACCTGGATGCGCTGAAAAAGGAGGCTGCTGATTACGAAGCCCTGCTGCTCAAGCGTGGATTTATCGAATCGCGTCCGGAGGAGGAGGGCGGCAATGGCGAGAATTTCATCCTGACGCCGCGCGGTTCAAGCCTGCTTTCCCTGATCGACAGTTCCATTCCAGGCGAACACCATCCACGTCATGTGCTGGACCAACAGGAAGATGCGCTGGACGAAGCCACCTTCGATCACGTGGCCTCCAAGGCCGCAATAGCCGGCGGCGCCATCTGAACACCCCGCATAACCCTGTAGGAGCGAGCTTGCTCGCGAAAAACGTCAACGATAACGCGTGCTTTCTGAATGAGCGCGGTGCCTG
>NZ_CVTO01000093.1:17595-26357 GCF_900004715.1 Pseudomonas sp. 24 E 13 | reverse complement strand
AAGAGCGGCTCGCTTCGCATCGTGGTTACGGTTGGGCGCTGCTGAGTTGTGTAGATACCTATGCCCCGATAGCGGTTTGTCAGGCGCGCTGCTATCGAAAGCACGCCCTTACCCACATCACGCAGAGGCAGCCTTGAGGCATTTGAGGGCCTGAAAATCGCCACGGACTTTGTCGATTTTCTGGCTCAGCTTCATGCGCTGTTGCTCAGTGCTCTGCGCCATCAAATCCACAATCAAACTACGCGCCGCCGCTTCGGTCTGTGCGTAGGCCGCCCGGTACTCGGGGGTCCAAAGACTTTCCCGGTCCACCAGTAACTGCTGCATTTTTTGCGCAAACCCGGGACTGTTGCGTTGCCGCAGCGCCTCGCTGAACTGCGCCTGCCAGTGCGCGCGGTTGCCGATCCACTCGTTGTTCTGATCTCCCAATGCCTCGGACCAGGCCACCACCCGCTGCTGCTGGGTGGCGCTGAGTGGGCCGATCCAGGCGTCCAGACGCTTGCTCATGCGCTCGGCGCGCTCCTTGATCTGCTGGGCCAGCGGCGGCTTGAGGTATTCGTCCTGGCGTTTGCGCAGGTCTTTGGCCAGGGCGTCGTTCATCTCCTTGACCTGCTGATCATCCAGACCTTGCAGCAATTGCACCGCAGACGGGGTGATTTCACGCGCGATTTCAGCGATGGCCTGTTTGGCTTCGACAGTGCGGGCCTGCAAGGCGGCGTCGGTGACCTGGTTGGCGTCGACCATCTGTTGCAGGCGGTCCAGCCAGTCCAGGTAACCCGGCAATTGCGTGGTGCAGTGCCAGGCCAGGTGCTCCTTGAGTTTGTCATTGAACCAGCTCTTCTGCCCGGCGTTCATGTCCAGGTAGTCGTTGAGGGTCCAGGGGATGATCACGTCAAGATTACGGTAGGCCAGGCCCACGCGATTGCAGCCGGCGAGCACCAGGCTCAGGGTCAGCAATAACACCATAAATTTGAGCCGACGCAACATGGGCAGGTCCTTGCACGGTTGGGGTTAATGCATGTGAACCTGCACAAGGGGCGACAGTTCAGCCCATCAATAAAACGACCGGACAGCCTTCAAGGTCAACAGACCGTCACATTGCGAATTGTGTCCGGAGTAGGCCGAGCAGTCCCCGCCACTGAGGCTGGAGTCGCTGTAGATCAGGTCAAGGTCGACCCCTTTCCAGGCCCTGGAGAGTTGCACTGACCAGTCGCTGAAGCTACTGATGGCGCCGTTCTCCACCGACACCGGGGTGCCCAGTTGATGGGTGGTGTACTTCACGCTGACGCCGACGCCGAAAGGCTGGGTGCCGCCGAGGTCGGCAAACAGCGTGCTGTCCTGGCGGTCGGGGTCGTTGCTGAAAGACACGCCGAAACGGTTGCCCAGCAGGTTCAGGCCACCATAAAACGCCTGGCTGTCGAGGGGGCTGACCTTGGGGTAGCTGTAGTGAATCAAGCCCACTTCGTAGCCCAGGGTCTGGTCGAAGGGATGCTTGAAACCCATATAGGAATCGACTTCAAGGGTGCTGGGCGAGGACAACCCCATGTTCGGTGAAAACTGGCCGAAGTACAGGCCGCTGTCGTGACTCAGGTCCAGCCCGCCATGGAATGCGTCGCTGCCCGGGGAGGTCGGCTTGACCAGGCCCTGGGCCATGGTGCGGCTGGGGGTGGTACCCAATTTCAGGTCGAAGTCGCCCAATTCGCGCTGGAAAATCTGCGCTTCGGCGAGCGGACACGCGGCAAGCGCGCTGACCAGTAACATGCAGGATTTGAGCATGCTTCACTCCATGAAAAGCGAGGAGCAGTGACGAAAAAAGATGGGCAGATGCCCGTGCTAGACGTGTGCAAGGATACCGGCGAAAGCTCGCAGGTGAGGCCCGTTCGTCGATTGGGGTGAGGATCAAGGTGTTGCGAAGGTGTTTCGGGCTCTAGTCCTAGCGCCTTGAAGGCAAGACGCTTAGGGACCAGGTGCGTTGCGCGGGTATTACTTTTTGCCCAGGCTGATCTGCTTGGACGGGCCGAAAGTCTGGCCGCTCACGCCCTTGGCAATTTGCTGGATTTCGCCACCGGACTTGAGGAACGCAGCAATCTGGCTGTTGATCGATTCGCTGGTTTCAACGGCGGGAGCTGGCTTTGCTTTGCTGTTGGATGCTTTTACGCGCATGGCGGCCACTAACCTGTAGAAAATTAACTTGGCCAGGCATCGTACAGGAATTACTTGACAATTGCTTGGCAAATATCCCCAGGGAATTAAATGTCGCCTCTGCAAAAGACCGAACTTGATCAACCCAATAACCCGCTAACTGACTGTTTTAACTCGAAAGCTTGAAATGTGCAGGCGCTGGTGACGGGTAAAATTCGCAGGATTGATCAGACGAGCGGGGCACTGCCATTGCAGCGCCACGTCGGCCTGCGGATTTTTCAGGCGCGCGCGCGTGTCTGGCTCAACTCGGGTAGAATGCCGCCCACGCAATGAGGGTATCTGGAAATGGCTTTAGTCGGGCGCTACAACAGCTTGCAAGTGGTTAAACACACTAACTTTGGTTTGTACCTGGATGGTGCGCAAGACGGTGAAATCCTCTTGCCTAATCGGTATATCCCCAAGGACATTCCCAGTGAAGATGAAGACTGGCTTAACGTTTTCATTTATCTGGACAGTGATGACAAACTTATCGCCACCACTGAAAAACCCAAAGTTCAAGTGGGCGAATTTGCCAGTTTGAAAGTGGTGGAAGTCAACAGCATCGGTGTGTTCCTCGATTGGGGGCTGCCCAAGGATCTGTTGCTGCCTTATTCGGAAGAAAAACGTCAGCTGAGCGCCGGTGAATACTGCGTGGTGCATGTCTATCTCGATAAGCACACCCGGCGCATCACCGCCACCGCGCGCCTTGATCGCTACCTGGACAAAACGCCGGCCAATTACCAGGTGGGCCAGGAAGTCGACCTGTTGGTGGCCGAAGCCACGGACATGGGCTTCAAGGCGATCATCAACAACAAACACTGGGGCCTGATCCACAAGAACGAAGTGTTCAAGTTCCTGCGCCCGGGCAAGGAAGAGAAAGGCTTTATCAAAGAGATCCGCGCCGATGGCAACATCAGCCTGAGCCTGCAGCCGGTTGGCCAGGAAGCGGCTTCCAGCCTCAACTCGAAGATCCTCGCCAAATTGCGTGACAACAACGGCACCTTGCCGGTCAGTGATAAAAGCGATCCCGCCGTCATCAGCAACTTGTTCGGTGTGAGCAAAGGCAACTTCAAAAAGGCCATTGGTGCGCTCTACAAGCAGGGGCAGATTGTGATTCATGCCGATCGCATTGAACTAAGCTGAGTGCGGCCGGCTCTGCTGTAGGAGCACGCTTGCTCCTACAGTGGATGGTCAAATGTCGAAGAAAACCTTGTTTGCCTACCTCGGTACGCTGGTCGCCTTCCTGGTGCTGGACGGCCTCTGGCTGGGCGTCCTGATGGGGCCTACCTATAAGAGCCTGCTCGGCTCGCTGATGCTCGATCAGCCCCGGCTGTTGCCCGCCGTCGTGTTCTATCTGCTGTATGTCCTCGGTTGCGTGATATTCGTTGTCTTGCCCAGCGCGAGCTGGCAACGCGCTGCGCGTTTGGGGGCCTTGCTGGGGTTGGTGGCCTATGGCACTTACGACCTGAGCAATTGGGCCACGCTGCAAGGCTGGTCCGCCGGCCTGGCGGTAATGGACATGGCGTGGGGGACTGTGCTCACGGCGATCTGTTGCACAGTCGGCTTCCTGTGTGCACAACGGGTGCGTCAGTGATTGTGTACAGGATTGTCTTGCACCGTTGCTGCGAATAGCTGTTCTATCTGAACCTTTATAATGTCTTTGGAGCGCCGTTCCACGGGCATTGTGTGCCATTGGCATGCATTCTGCTGACTACCTCGTATACAACCCATACTGCGTACCGTATGCATATCGCTACGGCAACGCAGGGCGATATTACGAGGAGTCCCGCGATGACCGACCAATTGCCCAACGGCTACAGCCCACGGCTGTATAACCAGGACCTGGGCCCACTGCCGCAAAAATGGACCTGGTACAACATCTTCGCCTTCTGGATGAGCGACGTGCACAGCGTCGGCGGCTACGTGTTCGCCGCCAGCCTGTTCGCCCTGGGGCTGGCCAGTTGGCAGGTGTTGATCGCCTTGCTTGCGGGCATTTGCATTGTGCAACTGATCGCCAACCTGGTGGCCAAGCCGAGTCAGCAGGCGGCGGTGCCTTATCCAGTGATTTGCCGCCTGGCATTTGGTGTATTTGGTGCGAATATTCCTGCGGTGATCCGTGGCCTGATCGCGGTTGCCTGGTACGGCATTCAGACGTACCTGGCGTCGAGTGCCTTGATCATCGTGGTGCTGCGCTTTTTCCCGTCGATGGCTGTGTATGCAGAGCCGCACTTTGCCGGGTTGTCGTACCTGGGCTGGTTCGGCTTTCTTACATTGTGGGTGCTGCAGGCCGCCGTGTTCTGGGCCGGGATGGAATCCATCCGCCGCTTTATCGACTGGGCCGGCCCGGTGGTGTATGCGGTGATGTTTGCCCTGGCCGGCTGGATTGTGTGGAAAGCGGGTTGGGCGAATATCAGCTTTACCCTGGCGGAAAAGTCGCTGTCGGGCTGGCAGGCCTTCGGTCAGGTGATCGTGGCGACGGCGCTGGTGGTGTCGTACTTCTCCGGGCCTACCCTCAATTTTGGCGATTTCAGCCGCTACTGCCGCAGCATGCAGGACGTGCGCCGTGGCAACTTCTGGGGGCTGCCGGTGAACTTCCTGGCCTTCTCCCTGGTAACCGTGGTGATCGTCTCGGGCACCCTGCCAGTATTTGGCGAAATGTTGCATGACCCCATCGCCACGGTGTCGCGCATCGACAACAGCATGGCCGTGCTGCTGGGCGCCTTCGCGTTCGTGACCGCCACTATCGGCATCAATATCGTCGCCAACTTTGTCTCCCCCGCGTTCGACTTCGCCAACATTGCGCCGAGCAAAATCAGCTGGCGTGCGGGTGGAATGATCGCCGCCGTGGCGTCGATCTTTATCACGCCGTGGAACCTGTTCAATAACCCGCTGATGATTCACTACACCCTGGATATCCTGGCCGCGTTTATCGGGCCGCTGTTCGGCATCCTGCTGGTGGATTTTTACCTGGTCAAAAAGCAGCAGATCGACGTGGATGCGCTGTTCGATGACAGTCCGAACGGACGCTATTACTTCGACGGCGGGGTGAACTGGACGGCGGTCAAGGCCTTGGTACCGGCGACGCTGGTGGGCGTCGCCATCACCTTCACGCCGGCGTTGCAAGGCATGGCCAATTTCGCCTGGTTTACCGGTTGCTTCCTGGGAGGGCTGTTTTTTCTGGTACTGGCACGGCGTGAGCAGGTGCGCTTGCCGACCCCTCTGGTCGCTGGCTGAGCACGACACCGCCGGCCACCAATAGACCGCAAGCGGCAATCACCAGTGCCGGTTGCAGGCCGCCGCTCAAGTGGCTGCTCACCGAGGCCAGCAGCGGCCCGCTCAATTGGCCGATGGCAAAGCTTGCCGTCAACAGGCCGGTGCTGCGCTGGTAGCCGTGGGGCGCAATCTCGCGCAGGCGCGCCATGACCAATTGCATGCACGCCAGAAACGGTGCGCCGCACAGCAATACTCCCAGCGCCAGGCCCCAGGTATTGCCCAGCAGGCACGTGAATACGCCGGCCGCCTGCAGCCACAGCGTGGTCATCAGCCAGCGCCGGGTGGTGTTCGGGTCCTTGCGGCGCAGGCTGGCTATCACCACGCCCATCGCAGCGGCCAGGCCAAAGCACGGCCAGAACAAGTCGGCCTGCCAGGCGCCCTTGAACTGCGCAGTGGCCATCTGCGACAGGAAAGTCGCTGGAATGATGTAGCCCAGGCCGAACAGGAAGTAGATCCAGCCCAAGTGCGCGATGCTGCCGTTATTACCCGCGTTGGAGGCGGGCGCAGCCAGCGTGGTCGGCGTTGGCAGGAATGGCAGGATGGCCAGCAGCATCACCAGTGCCACCGCGCCATACACCAACCACAGCGTTGCGGAGCTTTGCCCCAACAGGTTGGACCCCAGCGCCAGCAGTCCGGTGAGCACAATGCCCAAGCCAGGTCCTGCGAACACCAGCGCTCCCAGGCGTGGCCTGCCGGCGGCAATCGCCAGCGGCTGGCTCAGGCTGGTAATCATCACCAGGGCCCAGGCGCTGGCGACACCGGTGCCGAAACGCAGCAGCAGATGAGGCCAGAAGCCGTGGGCCCAAAAGGACGCCAGGGTCAGCAGCACGCAGAGCCACAACCCGCCGTACAAGCGCCCTTTAATGTGGTGATGACTGCGGGCGAAGATCGAGTCCACCGCACCGACGAAATAACCCAGGTAATTGGCGGCCGCGATCAACCCGGCGCCGGTCAGGTCGATCTGACCTTCGCTGAGCAAATGCGGCATCTGCGGAGTCAGGGCAAAGCGGCCGATGCCCATGGCCATCATCAGGGCGACAAAGCTGGCGGTTAAGCGAATCAGCGGTGACATGTGCACGTGTCCTGCGGGAAAGCGAAGACCGTCAGGCTAAAGCGGATTGACTTTCTGTAAAAATGAATAATAGTGAGTAACTTGTTCAGTTTTGGAGAAAGGCTATGGAGTTCAGTCAACTGCGCATCTTCCAGGCGGTAGCGGAAGAGGGCTCCATCACCCGCGCCGCCGAGCGCCTGCACCGTGTGCCGTCGAACCTGTCGACCCGGCTCAAGCAAATGGAAGAACAGCTTGGCGTCGAGCTGTTTGTGCGTGAACGCCAGCGTTTGCAGCTTTCTCCTGCGGGTAAAGTGCTGCTGGACTACAGCACCCGTCTACTGGCCCTGCACGATGAAGCTCATGGCGCCGTGCAGGGCGGGCAACCGGCGGGTGATTTTGTCCTCGGCAGCATGTACAGCACGGCGGCGATTCACTTGCCCACGCTATTGGCGCGTTATCACAAGGCCTACCCGATGGTGAATTTGCAGGTGCAATCCGCGCCGAGCGGCGAACTGCTCGAAGGCTTGATCACCGGGCGGCTGGATGCGGCGCTGGTGGATGGTCCATTGACGATTGCCACGCTGGACGGCGTGCCGCTGTGCGAAGAGCGCCTGGTGATCATTTGCGAGGCCGATCACCCGCCGGTGCGCGGCCCCCAGGATGTGGCCGGCCGCTCGGTTTTCACGTTCCGCCGCAGTTGCGCCTATCGCACCCGCCTGGAGACCTGGTTTTCCCACGAGCGCGTGGCCATGGGCCGCGCCATCGAGATCGAGTCCTACCAGGGCATGCTGGCTTGTGTGATCGCCGGCTCAGGCGTGGCGTTGATGTCCGAATCCATGCTCGAGAGCCTGCCGGGCAAGGACAGTGTATCCGTTCATCCGCTGACTGGGCCTTTTGCCACTGCCACCACCTGGTTGATGTGGCGAAAGGGTATGCTCGGCGCTAACCTCAATGCATGGATCGAGCTGCAGCAGGCGAGCCAGGCAGAGGGCGTGCAAGACAGGCGCGAGATTGCTTGAACGATTCGACAGGATCCTGATCCATTCAGTAATAGTTCGTTGTGGTTTCGCGCAAGCAATACATAGGACTTAGGGCTACTATCAGTGTAGGAAAGGGCGACAAGACAGGCGTCTACCCGCATTACCCTCAAAGGGGGCAAATCATGAAAGAGAAAATTCAAACCTGGCTCCATGACCTTGGCGTTGCGCTGGGCTTGATCGAGCCTCCACTGCAGCCGGTGCCGATTCGTACCGATGACGAGCAACGCCGCCCACGTCGGCGTTGATCCCCAGCCAACCCGGTATTCTTGTGGGAGCGGGCTTGTTCGCGATGCGGTGAGTCAGTCGATAAGTAGTTGACTGGTTTGCCGTATTTGCGAGCAAGCCCGCTCCCATATTTTGTTTGTGTCAGGCAAGACGAGAGGGTAGGGCGCTTTACTTAATTAAACGCAAGGGCCGGGCGTCCAGTCCGCCTTTGTGCGTAAACGTCCGCGCGGTCACCAACCCCAGGTTCATCGCAATATACTTAAAAAGCCCAGCTCAACCAGACCTGAAAACATGTCCAGACCCCAGTGTTCCCATTGTCTCAGGCCAGTCAGCCACTGCCTGTGCCCGCTGATTCCGCGTCTCCAAAGTCGCACCCGTGTGTTGCTGCTGCAGCATCCGAGCGAGGTCAACCACGCGCTCAATACCGCGCGGCTGGCGGTGTTGGGGTTGAACAATGCGCAGTTGGTGGTGGGAGAGGTGTTCGATGACCTGGCGACCCTGTTGAACCCGCCCGGCTATCAGGCGCGGCTGTTGTTTCCGGCCGATGATGCCCAACCCCTGCAAGCCTACGCACAAGACGATCAGCCGCTGTTGCTGGTGGTGCCTGACGGCACCTGGCGCAAGGCGCGCAAGTTGCTGCACCTCAACCCGTTGCTGGCGGCCTTGCCTCGGGTCACGCTGGCCGATGGCGGCGTCTCCCGGTATCGCTTGCGCAAGGCGCCGGGACCTGGCGCCTTGTCGACGGTCGAAGCGATTGCGCAGGCGTTGCAGGTACTGGAGGCGCCGGCATCGTTCGAGACGTTGCTCAAACCTTTTGAAGCGTTGATCGAGGGGCAGATTGCGGCGATGGGGGAAGAGGTTTTTCAGAGAAATCATGGCGGTGGGGATTAGGGACAGGCGGGGTATCTCGGTGCGGCTATCGGGACATAGGTATCTACACAACTCTGTAGCGCCCAACCGTAACCACGATGCGAAGCGAGTCGCTCTTGATCTTG
>NZ_CVTO01000093.1:10611-17545 GCF_900004715.1 Pseudomonas sp. 24 E 13 | reverse complement strand
TATGTACTCGTTCCAATCCAACATCCCGGACAGCCCAGAGGCCGCCATCGGGGGCAAGCCCCCTCCCACAGTGGATAGCGTTCCAACATGAGAGTGCGGTCGAATGTGGGAGGGGGCTTGCCCCCGATAGCGCCCTCACAGGCACCCCCACTTCTTCCTTATTCCTATAAGCCATAAGCACCGCACTTTGCGTGATATGGCCCGCCGACCTTTCCCGGTATGATGTCCGCCCCCGCAGTCTGGATTGCGAATACGCCATGACCTTGCAGTACCCAACAATCGCCGATTGCGTCGGCAACACACCCCTGGTCCGCTTGCAACGCATGGCGGGTGACACCAGCAATATCCTGTTGCTCAAGCTTGAAGGCAACAACCCTGCCGGTTCCGTCAAGGATCGTCCGGCGCTGTCGATGATCACCCGCGCCGAACT
The DNA here is from genome assembly GCF_900004715.1 of Pseudomonas sp. 24 E 13. Taxonomy (NCBI): domain Bacteria; kingdom Pseudomonadati; phylum Pseudomonadota; class Gammaproteobacteria; order Pseudomonadales; family Pseudomonadaceae; genus Pseudomonas; species Pseudomonas sp. 24 E 13. The sequence goes on along the minus strand of NZ_CVTO01000093.1, from coordinate 17,115 downwards.
GCGCGGGCAGATCAAGCCGGGGGACACGCTGATCGAAGCCACCTCGGGTAATACCGGGATCGCCCTGGCCATGGCCGCCGCGATCAAGGGTTACAAGATGGTGCTGATCATGCCCGACAACGGCAGCGCCGAGCGCAAGGCGGCGATGACCGCGTATGGCGCCCAGTTGATCCTGGTTACCCAGGAAGAGGGCATGGAAGGCGCGCGCGACCTCGCCGAACGCCTGGCGGCCGAAGGCCGTGGCCTGGTGCTGGACCAGTTTGCCAATGGGGATAACCCCGAAGCGCACTACACCAGCACCGGCCCGGAAATCTGGCGCCAGACCCAGGGCACCATCACCCATTTCGTCAGTTCCATGGGCACCACCGGCACCATCATGGGCAATTCGCGCTACCTCAAGGAGCAGAACCCGGCGATTCAGATTGTCGGCCTGCAACCGATGGAAGGCGCGGCCATCCCCGGTATCCGCCGCTGGCCCGAAGAGTATTTGCCCAGGATCTACAACGCCACGCGCGTGGACCGCATCATCGACATGGCCCAGCGTGAAGCCGAAGACACCACCCGACGCCTGGCCCGTGAAGAGGGCATCTTCTGCGGTGTGTCGTCCGGTGGTGCGGTGGCCGGTATGTTGCGCCTGTCCAAAGAAGTGGAAAGCGCGGTGATCGTCGCGATCATCTGTGACCGAGGCGACCGCTACCTGTCGACCGGCATCTTCGACGAACCCAACTGATGGCCAAGCACGAGAGAGGCCTGCGTTTCCAACCGACGGGCGGCAGCCGGGCCCCTCAGATTCCCGTGGGCAAGAAACAACGCCTGACCATCGAACGCCTCGCCAACGACGGGCGCGGCATTGTGTTCTTCGAAGGGCGCACCTGGTTCGTCAACGGCGCGCTCGCCGGCGAAGAAGTCGAAGCGCGGGTGCTGGGCGCCCACGGCAAGGTGGTCGAGGCGCGCATCGAACGTGTGTTCACGGCCAGCGAACTGCGCCGTCCGGCGCCGTGTGCACACTTCGGCCGCTGTGGCGGCTGCAGCGTGCAACACCTGCCCCATGCCGAACAGCTCGCCCTGAAACAGCGCATGCTCGCCGAGCAATTGTCCCGTGTGGCCGGTGTCGAACCGCAAGCGTGGGCTGCGCCTTTGAGCGGGCCGGAGTTCGGCTACCGACGCCGCGCCCGTGTGGCCGTGCGCTGGGATGCCAAGGCGAAGCAGCTTGAAGTGGGCTTCCGCGCCGTGGCCAGCCAGGACATCATCGCCATCGATGATTGCCCGGTACTGGTACAGGCCTTGCAACCGATCATGCAGCGTCTGCCGAACATGCTGCGCCGTTTGAGCAAGCCTCAGGCGTTGGGGCACGTGGAGTTGTTCAGTGGTACGGCCATCGCCGTGTTGCTGCGGCATATGGCACCGCTGTCCGAGGCGGACATGCAGGTGTTGAAAGAATTTTGCACCTTCCATGATGCCCAGTTGTGGCTGCAGGGCGAGGGCCAGCCGGAGCCGGTCGAGCCGGGTAACGCGCTCGGTTTCCGCCTGGAGGCGTGGGACCTGGAGCTGGCGTACCGGCCGGGTGATTTTGTGCAGGTCAATGCCGGGGTCAACGAGGCGATGGTCGCCCAGGCCCTGGAATGGCTGGCGCCGCAACCCGATGAACGGGTGCTGGACCTGTTTTGCGGGCTGGGCAATTTTGCCCTGCCACTGGCCAGGCAGGTACGCGAAGTCGTTGCCGTGGAAGGAGTGCAGACCATGGTGGAGCGTGCGGCACAGAATGCCCTAAGCAACAATTTGCATAATGCACGGTTTTTTCAGGCCGATTTGTCCCAGCCCCTGACTGACGCGGAATGGGCCAAACAGGGCTTTTCTGCGGTACTCTTGGACCCACCGCGCGACGGTGCCCAGGAAGTTGTGCGCAGACTTGCCACCCTGGGGGCCAGGCGCCTGGTGTATGTGTCCTGCAATCCGGCGACGCTGGCGCGGGACACGGTTGAGTTGGTCAAGCAAGGCTACCGGCTAAAGCGTGCCGGGATCCTCGACATGTTTCCGCAGACAGCGCATGTCGAGGCCATGGCGTTATTTGAAGCGGGCTAGGATGCCCGTTTAATCCGACTGGCCTGCAGTCTCCAGGGCCGTGAACTGCCAGGGAATCTGCAGCAAGGTCGGCGATGATTTTTGGCGCATCCAAGGTGCGTCGTAGGGAAGGTAAGCAAGATGGTACAGGTGAGAGCACACCAGCCGATCAACACCGACGGCAGTATCAATCTCGAGGCATGGCTGGATCATGCCGTCAGTGTCGACCCGGCACTGGACCGTGAAGCCTTGAAAGCAGCCTGCGAGTTCGCTCGTGAGTCTGAACAGCAGGACAATGCGGCCAAGAACCTGTGGGCGGAGGGCACTTCAAGCTTTCGTACCGGGTTGGAAATCGCCGAGATCCTCGCCGATCTCAAGCTGGACCAGGATTCGCTGATTGCCGCCGTGCTCTATCGCGGCGTGCGCGAAGGGCATATTCCGTTGCCGACCGTCAGCCAGCGTTTCGGCGCAGTGGTGGCCAAGCTGATCGACGGCGTGCTGCGCATGGCGGCCATCAGTGCCAGCCTCAGCCCGCGCCAGTCCATGGTGCTGGGGACCCAGGGCCAGGTGGAAAACCTGCGCAAGATGCTGGTGGCGATGGTCGACGACGTCCGCGTCGCGCTGATCAAATTGGCTGAACGTACCTGCGCGATCCGTGCGGTGAAAACCGCCGACGACGAAAAACGCAACCGCGTTGCCCGCGAAGTCTTCGACATCTACGCGCCGCTGGCGCACCGCCTGGGCATCGGTCATATCAAATGGGAGCTGGAGGACCTGTCCTTCCGCTACCTCGAACCCGATCAATACAAACAGATCGCCACGCTGCTGCATGAGCGGCGGCTCGACCGCGAGCGCTTTATCAGCGACGTGATGGGCCAGTTGCGTGCCGAGCTGCAGGCCACCGGCGTCGATGCCGACATCAGCGGCCGCGCCAAGCACATTTATTCGATCTGGCGCAAAATGCAGCGCAAGGGCCTGGCGTTCAGCCAGATCTACGACGTACGGGCCGTGCGTGTGCTGGTGCCGGAAATGCGCGATTGCTACACCGCGCTGGGGATCGTCCATACCCTGTGGCGCCACATTCCCAAAGAGTTCGACGACTACATCGCCAACCCCAAGGAAAACGGCTATCGCTCGCTGCACACGGCGGTAATCGGTCCTGAGGGCAAGGTGCTCGAAGTGCAGATCCGCACCCACGCCATGCACGAAGAGGCCGAGTTGGGCGTCTGCGCCCATTGGCGCTACAAGGGCACCGACGTCAAGGCCGGGTCGAACCAGTACGAAGAGAAGATCTCCTGGCTGCGTCAGGTACTGGAGTGGCACGAAGAACTCGGCGACATCGGCGGCCTGGCCGAACAGCTGCGCGTGGATATCGAACCGGACCGGGTCTACATCTTCACCCCCGACGGTCACGCTATCGACCTGCCCAAGGGCGCCACGCCGCTGGACTTCGCTTACCGCGTGCACACCGAAATCGGCCACAACTGCCGTGGCGCCAAGATCAACGGCCGCATCGTGCCGCTCAACTACAGCCTGCAAACCGGTGAGCAGGTCGAGATCATCACCAGCAAGCACGGCACGCCGAGCCGCGACTGGCTGAACCCGAACCTGGGGTATATCACCACCTCACGGGCACGGGCGAAGATCGTCCACTGGTTCAAGCTGCAGGCCCGCGATCAGAACGTCGCCGCCGGCAAGACCCTGCTCGAACGCGAACTGGCGCGCCTGGGCCTGCCCCAGGTGGACTTCGACAAGCTGGCCGAAAAGGCCAACATGAAGATCGCCGAAGACATGTTCGCCGCCCTCGGTGCCGGCGACCTGCGCCTGGCCCAGTTGGTCAACCTGGCCCAGCAACTGGTGGAGCCGGAGCGTGGCAACGAACAGCTGGAACTGATCCCGCGCAAGGCCACCGGCTACAAGCCTGGCAAGCGTGGCGATATCCAGATCCAGGGCGTGGGCAACCTGATGACGCAAATGGCCGGTTGCTGCCAGCCGTTGCCGGGCGACGCCATCGTCGGCTACATCACCCAGGGCCGCGGCGTGAGCATTCACCGCCAGGACTGCGCCTCGGTGCTGCAACTGGGCGGGCGCGAGCCGGAGCGGATCATCCAGGTCAGCTGGGGCCCGGTGCCGGTGCTCACCTATCCGGTGGACATCATCATCCGCGCCTACGACCGTTCCGGGTTGCTGCGTGACGTCTCGCAAGTGCTGCTCAATGAGCGGATCAACGTACTCGCGGTCAACACCCGCTCGAACAAAGAGGACAACACTGCCCTGATGTCCCTGACCATCGAGATCCCGGGGCTCGACGCGCTGGGGCGGTTGCTGGGGCGGATTTCCCAGCTGCCGAACATCATTGAGACGCGGCGCAATCGCACCCCTGGGTGAACGCAGTTAAATAATGTGGGAGGGGGCAAGCCCCCTCCCACACTGGATCTTCAGTGGAAAGAGATCGATGTATTCACTAGACGACCTGCTACACCTGATGAACCGCCTGCGCGACCCGCAATACGGGTGCCCGTGGGACATCAAGCAAACCTATGCCAGTATCGTGCCGCATACCCTTGAAGAAGCCTACGAGGTGGCCGATGCCATTGAGCGCGGCGACTTCGATCATCTGCAAGGCGAGCTGGGCGACCTGCTGTTCCAGGTGGTGTATTACAGCCAGCTGGCGCGTGAAGAAGGGCGCTTCGAATTTGCCGGGGTGATCGATGGCATCACCCGCAAGCTGATCCGGCGTCATCCCCATGTGTTTCCTACCGGCGATCTTTACGCACCGCTGGATATCCCGCAGTTGAGCGAAGAGCAGGTCAAGCAGCGCTGGGAGCAGATCAAGGCCGAGGAGCGCGCGGAAAAATCCGACGCGCCCGAGCAACTTTCCTTGCTTGATGATGTGCCCGCCGCCTTGCCATCGCTGTCCCGTGCCGCCAAATTGCAAAAGCGCGCGAGCCAAGTAGGTTTCGACTGGCCGTCGGCGTTGCCGGTGGTGGATAACGTCCGCGAAGAGCTGGATGAAGTGCTCGAAGCCATGGCCGATAACGACTCGGCGGCGATTGCCGATGAGGTGGGTGACCTGTTGTTCGCAGCGGTCAACCTCGCCCGTCACCTCAAGGTGGACCCTGAAACCGCGCTGCGCGGTGCCAATGCCAAGTTCGAGCGACGTTTCCGATTTATCGAACAGGCATTGCGCGACACGCACCAACCCATAGAAGATTGCACCCTCGAAACGTTGGACGCCCTGTGGGGCGAAGCCAAACGCCAGGAAAAGACTATATCCAGCTGCGGTTGAGCAGTTGCCCAAGTGAGTAAGCACCATGAGCCTTTCCCTTCGCGACCAGTTGCTCAAAGCAGGTCTGGTCAATCAAAAGCAGGCCAAGCAGGTCGGCAAAGAGAAGCAGAAACAGCAGCGCCTGGTCCACAAGGGCCAGGCTGAGGTCGATGACACCCAGGCGCGCCTGGCCGCCGAGGCGCACGCCGAGAAGGTCAAGCGCGACCAGGAGCTGAACCGCCAGCAGCAGGAAAAAGCCGAGGCCAAGGCCCGTACGGCCCAGGTCAAGCAATTGATCGAAACCTCGCGGCTGCCAAAGTTGACCACCGAGGACTACTACAACTTCGTGGATGACAAGAAGGTCAAGCGCCTGTCGGTCAACACGCTGATGCGCAATAAACTGAGCAATGGCTCCCTGGCCATCGTGCACCACGGCGGCGGCTACGAAGTGATCCCGCGCGAAGCCGCGCTGAAGATCCAGGAGCGCGCGCCGGAGCGTATCGTGCAGCTCAACCTCCTGACCGAAAGCCAGGTGCCGGATGAGGACGATCCGTACGCCGCCTACCAGATCCCGGATGATCTGATGTGGTAAGGCTGTAGAAACGACAAACCCCGCCAACAGGCGGGGTTTTCGTTTGCAGGCGGCCCGGCTGCGTGGGCCGGACGTCTACGCGATTTCGGAATTTCAGGAGCCTTGTGCCTGGCGTTTCATCTCAAGCGATTCAAGTTCGTTTTTATAATTATGAGCATCGCTCTCGTTGTGAAACATGCCGACCAGCAAATCTTGTTGATGTACATCCCAGATGTGAATCCCGTGGCCTAGTGCTTCGTGGGACATATGTTCATCGTCGCGTTCAGTTACTTTTACAGTCATCTGCTTGCTCCAATCTCTGGTTGATCTGCGGCAAGTCGTCGCAGGCCTTTGTTATATGATTTGTTAGCTTGCTAAGTAAACCGGTTTTGCGTGCAACAATTCATTGCAGGAAACGCAACAGTGCTGCAGGCCATGTAAACCGTGGCATTTGGTCGCAGGGGGTTGGGTTAGATGACAAAAGTTTCATGTTTGGGGGCAGGCTACTGACGCCATCGGGGGGCATAGGTACCCACACAACTCAGCAGCGCCCAACCGTAACCACGATGCGAAGCGAGTCGCTCTTGATCTTGATCTGCTTTTG